>SLKA01000019.1 GCA_007134845.1 Balneolales bacterium | reverse complement strand
CGCATCAATTCAACCTGGGGCGGCAACCTGGTGGATATGGTCCGCTTTTCACGCTACCTCGAAATTATCGAAGAGGACAATCTGGTCGATAACGCTGCAAATACCGGTGCCTATCTGCTTGAGCAGATTCACGCCGTCACTGAGGAGTTTGATGCTGTCAAGGGTGCACGCGGTCGCGGCCTGATGTGTGCGTTCGATTTCCTCGATCCCATGATGCGTCCAAAGTTCCTGAAAGCCACTCATAAAAATGGTTTGCTGATGTTGCCCTGCGGCACACACGCCGTTCGATTCCGCCCACCGCTGACCATCGGCAGGGAGCATATCGACGAGGGCATAGACATCGTACGCAAATCACTGAAGGACATAAGCTAACAGAATAGACCCTTCATACCCTGACGACCTGCACTTCCCGCATCGGAACCGTTATTGAACCTTTTATTAACCGATACTGATCCGGTATTGATCCGGCCGTTTTCCTACACCATCTGATGGGAATCCGGCTGGATCACCATTTCACTCAGTACGCCGGGCGCCGGCTGTGTGACAGCATAGTACACGGCTTTCGCCACCTCCTCCGGTGACAGCATTTTGTCGGACTGCACCTTCATCTCCACCTCCGGATTTTCCCAGAATTCCGTCGCCACGCCGCCCAGATACAACAGCGAGTATCCGATATTGTGGCGGCGGGTCTCCTCCACCAGCGCCTTGGTAAAGCCACTCACGGCAAATTTTGATGCGGAATAGATTGAACTGTTGCGCATCACATGCTTGCCCAGAATTCCCGGGAACATGATCACCTTGCCCGATTTCTCAGCCATCATGTGGCCAAGTACCGCACGAGTCACCAGAATGGTACCGTACACATTCACATCCAGCATACTTTTAACCTTTTCGGGTTCTGTATCCGAAATCCCCTTGATCATTCCGGTGCCAAAGGCATTGACCAGTACATCAATCCGCCCCAGTTTGTCGATTACGGTCCCGGTCATCTTCTCAACCGATGCTGCGTCGGTCACATCAAGATCCACCGCATAAGCCTCACCGCCCGATGTGTTGATTTCAGCGGCAATGGCATCCGCTTTTTCGCTGTTTCGCGCTGCCAGCACAATCCTTGCGCCGGCTTTCGCTAACAATCTTGCTGTGGATGATCCGATGCCTCCGGAACCGCCTGCAATAAGTATTACTTTGTCTTTCATAGTGAAATCAATTGGAGTGTGTGGATGGATTTCGACCTCAGGGCATAAGATTCCCGACGGAGAAGTACGCTATGCGCCATCCCGCCGCGTGTTTATGTCTCATCAGCACACGCCCCAACGTATCGCAGGCCTGCCGGGTTCCCCATCTGCTCTCTGCGAAAGCTGTCCTTAGGAAACTTTACAGGAAACCGGCGGATCCTTTTTCAGTTACAGATGACTACACGGCCTGAGCCTGCGACAGTGCTTTGGGCAGCACCCCCTCGTAGATCTCTTTGAGTTTCTCTACCCTGATTTCTGCAAAATCATCGATAACCAGGCGATCTCCGCCGACGGTACCCAGATGATATACCGGGATGTTCGAGTCATTGAGCGTCTGGCGGACCTGCGCCATATTCTCAGGAGTCACACTCAGAAGTATTCCCGATTGTGCCTCGCTGAAGAGCTGCTCGGTCGTACTCTGTCCGGGCAAGTCCAGAGTGATTTGTGCGCCAAGACCTGAAAAAATGCTCTTCTCCATGAGCGCCACTGCGAGTCCGCCGTCCGACAGGTCATGAGCCGATGCAACCCATCCTTTTCGAATGACATCCAGAACCGCATCCTGCAACTTCGACTCAAACTCAAGATCCAGGTCAGGCGCGTCACCCGCAGTTACGCCGTGTACAAACGACAGGTACTCGCTGCCGTCAATGCCGCTGCGCGAGGCGCCTACATACAGGATTTCATCTCCCTCAGATCGAAAACCGGCACGGGTCGTGTGTTTTTCGAAATCTTCAATGAGGCCGAGCATGCCGATCACCGGAGTCGGGAAGACCGCTCCGTTCGGATTCTCATTGTAGAAGCTTACATTGCCGCCGGTGACGGGTGTGCCGAATACTTCACAGGCGTCGCCCATGCCACCGACCGCCTCCTTGAACGTCCAGTACACTTCGGGTTTGTAGGGATTGCCGAAATTCAGGCAGTTGGTGATGGCCATGGGTTTGCCACCGGAGCAGACCACGTTGCGTGCAGCTTCGGCAACCGCGATCTGACCGCCTTTTCGCGGATTCAGATAGACATACCTGCCGTTGCAGTCGGTGGCCACGACCAGCGCCTTGCTTGTTCCCTTGATGCGTACCACGCCGGCATCCGAAGGACCCGGGCCCACAACCGTGTTGGTCCGGACCATATGGTCATACTGCTCGTAGACCCAGCGTTTGGATGCGATATTCGGTGATTCCAGCAGCCTGAGCATGATACCCTCTACATCTTCGATATCGATGTAGAGCGACAGGTCGGTGGTCCCGGTTTTTTCCAGATACTCCGGTTTTTGAGTCTCCCGGATGTAGACCGGCGCACCGCCGCCCAGCACCAGGCTGTCGGCCGGAATGTCAGCCTTCACCTTGCCGTCGCGCAGATAGGTGACCCGTCCGTTTTCCACCACCTCGCCGATCACAACCGCGTTCAGGTCCCACTTGGCAAAGACATCCATCACCTCTTGTTCGCGGCCCTTCTCCGCCACGATGAGCATGCGCTCCTGGCTTTCGGACAACAGGATCTCATAGGCGCTCATATCCTCCTCGCGCAGCGGCACCTTATCCAGATCGATATGCATACCGGTTCTGCTTTTGGCGCTCATCTCGGAGCTGGAGCAGCTTATGCCAGCCGCTCCCATGTCCTGTATTCCGACCACGGCGCCGGTTTTCAGCGCTTCAAGCGACGCTTCCAGCAGGAGCTTCTCGGTGAACGGGTCGCCCACCTGAACGCTCGGACGCTTGGCTTCGCTCGCCTCACTGATCTCCTCGGATGCAAAAGTCGCTCCATGGATGCCGTCGCGGCCGGTCGATGCCCCTACGATGATCACCGGATTGCCGACGCCATCAGCTATGGCCGAGGCGGTTTCCCCATGCTTCACGATACCCACACTCATGGCGTTGACCAGCGGGTTGCCCTGGTAACTCTTGTCAAAGCAGACCTCGCCGCCGACCGTAGGCACACCGAATGAATTGCCGTAATCTGCGATTCCGCGGACAACTCCATCCACCAGATACCGCACCCTCGGCTCGCTCATCGAGCCGAAACGCAGCGAGTTCAAGGCGGCGACAGGGCGCGCTCCCATGGTGAATATATCCCGGTGGATACCACCCACACCCGTTGCCGCACCCTGGTAGGGCTCAACGGCAGACGGATGATTGTGGCTTTCGATCTTGAAAGCGCAGGCGAGTCCGTCGCCGATATCCACCAGTCCGGCATTCTCCTCGCCGGCGCCGACCAGCAGGGTCGGACCGGTACGCGGCAGCGTTTTCAGAACGGCGATGGAGTTCTTGTAGGAGCAGTGTTCGCTCCACATTACTGAGTAAACTCCCAGTTCAGTGAAGGTGGGTGTGCGGCCCAGATATTCACAAATTTTCTCATATTCCTCTTCGGAAAGGCCGTGCTCGCGGACAAGTTCAAGGGTAACCTCGGGTTCTGTAAAACGCAATTGGGACATTTTTTTAGGGTAATATTATTTAGTGATATTGGTGTTTTGAAGCACACCGAGCAACTGTTGAAATTCGGAAAAAGTGAAATGGGCGAGATTTTGTTCGGGTTGCATGCCCCCCCGGTTGAACCAGGCTGTTTTCCAACCGCTACTGCTTCCGCCCGTCACATCGGAAGCGTAGGAATCTCCAACATAGAGCAATTCGGCAGGCTTGCAGCCGGTCTGCCGGGCAGCAAAATCAAAAATTCGCCTGTCTGGTTTAAGGTGTCCCACTTCTTCTGATATGATCAGATGACGGGTGTACCGGTTCAGGGAAAAATACTCAAACTTTTTCTT
>SLKA01000024.1 GCA_007134845.1 Balneolales bacterium | reverse complement strand
TGTTGCGAGAACTGGCGCCGATCTGACGGAAAGTCATAAACAGAAGAGAAAAAACCCGCGGCAATCACCGCGGGTTTTTTTATATCACAGAAATTTCTTGTACTTTTTCATCAAACCCGTTCAAGCATTCGTACCAAGTAGGTCAAGATGAGTACTCCATTTAAAAAAGCATTACTGATCCTGCCGATGTTGCTGTTCGGACTGACTGCTTTCGGACAGAGTGTAAACTATGGTTTGAAGGTCAGTAAAAATATTTCACATTTTTATGGCAGCTATGTCGCCACCGCCCAGGATGACATAAGAGTGACATTGGACCCGGGATTTGCATCCCGGTACTCCGGGGGTGCGTTTGTCCGCTATTACATAACGAACGAGTTTTCCATTCAGACTGAGATGCGATATACATCGCGAGGTGTACGTTTTGACGATGAAGTCGTAATCAGAAACCGGGACATGCGAATTACCGGAAATTTGATGATGAATTACATCGAAGTTCCTGTACTTTTCAGGTTCGGGACCTGGCTGCCGAACCCCGAACCGCCGCAATACCATCCACCGGGCTATACCTATCACGCTTTTACCGGTTTTTCGGTTGGCTACAATACCCATTCCAGGTTCTCCGGTGATCTTAGCGGTGATCTGTTTGGTGTTGACTTCGACGAGCCGTTCTCTGACGACGTGAAGTACCAGTTTAATGATACGGATGTAAGTCTGATCGTCGGCGCCGGTTTTGAATACGGAAGACTTGCAAAGTTTACATTTGATGTTCGCTATATCGTCAGTTTGCTGGACATAGGAAAAGATCCGGCATTCCGTGGAGATATCCGGCACGGTACCATATCCGCATCGGTCGGAGTACTCTTCTGAACAGCAGTTGCTGTAGACTCTAAGTCATTAAAGAAATAGGACATACCTGTTTTGCAAGAACCATTTTGCCTGTAAGTGCATGTGCCGGTGAAAATCGACCGTCTGCCACTACGCTTCTGGTATTAACATGAGTTGATTGGATGGTGAAGTTCGCAAAAGTGATATTCTGGTTACAGATAACTAAAAATTAATGCGTTATCCTAACATTTAAATCGAATTGACAGCACGATTATTTGTTTGCGTCCGAACCCGCGAGGGCGTCTTCAGGAGCCTGATCCACCCAGGAATCAACCATGAGTGAGATGGCTCCGTCACCGGTCACATTGCATGCGGTGCCGAAACCGTCCTGGGCCAGATACAAGGCGAGCATAAGACCGAGCTGCGCCTCCGTAAAGCCGAGGATGGAGGACATGAGCCCGATAGCCGCCATTACTGCTCCGCCCGGCACACCGGGAGCAGCAATCATGGTTACGCCAAGCAGGATGATGAACGGCAGAAAATTTTCAAACTCAGGTGATGCGCCTGCCATCACGACCACGGCCACCGAGCAGGTGACCAGGGTGATGGTGCTTCCTGCCAGATGAATAGTTGCGGAGAGCGGCACCACAAATTCTGCGATTCGCTCGCTGACACCATTCGATTTCACGCATTGCAGTGTCACCGGAATCGTGGCAGCGCTGGACATGGTTCCGAGGGCAGTGGTATAGGCCGGGACCATGTTTTTGAGCGCTTTGAAGGGGTTTATTCCGGTGCGCGCCCCGGCGATGGAGAACTGCACGACAAGGTATCCCAGGTGCATCAGCACAATGAGGATGAAAACCTGCCCGAAGACCGTCAGCGTCTGGAATGCCTCGCCTGTTGCAGCCATATTGGCAAATATCCCGGCAATGTGGAGTGGAAGCAATGGAATGATCACATGTACGATCACCAGGACAATGATGACCCGAAATTCCTCCACAAATTCAAACATCACCGAGTGTGTTTTCTTGTGCTTGACCGAGTTGATCCCGAGTCCGAACACAAAAGCGGCCACCAGAGCGGACATCACGCCCATGATGGGAGGAAAGCTGATTTCAATGTAGGGGATGAGTCCGGCGGCATCAGGATCCCCGGCATCACCATGGGAAATGAAAATTGGGATGATGAGTACGGCTATGAAAAAGGCGGCTAATCCGGCAGCGAGGGTGGATGCGTATGCGAGTCCGGCCGTTCCCGCGAGCAGTTTGCCGGCCTTTGCTCCCAGTTCCGCAATTCCTGCGGTGATGAATCCGATAATGATTAGTGGAACGACAAAGCCCAGAAATTCGCCGAAAAAGTGGCTGAAGGTGTAGAGTATCCGTCCGAACCATTCCGGCAGAAACAGTCCGAACAGGATTCCGGAAATGATGCCGATGACAAGCCGTGGAAGAAGGCCGATGTTCTTCATAATTATCGATTATTCTGGTGTTGGCATATGAAAAATGCTAAACGAATACTGCCGATGATACCATTTTTCCACCATTTCGACCACTGTTTATAAATAGTATTGCCGGTTGGAAGTTTCGATTCATCCCATATTGATTATATTACAGAGGCGGGTAAGCATCCGTTGAGTTTTGTGTTAATCCATACGTGCGGGCAGAACGTGCGGTATACCTTAACCGGAATATGCCATGCTGCAGGATATATTTGAAATAATATTGGCTATCGTTGTCATCTGGCTCATTTACAAGTTTATCAGGCGCTATTTGATGCTTTAAAGCGCTCAAGCGCTCAAGCGCTCAAGAATGCTGAATTTTTAAATTGAATCATCAATAAAAAGAGCATCACCGATGTGGCGCTTTGCGGATAACTTCACCGAACATGCCGTCCGTGAATTCTCCGTCGGCGATGGCGATGCCGCCATTGACGACCACCCAGGCCATTCCTTCGGAATACTGATGCGGTTCCCGGTAGGTGGCGCGATCGGTAATCCGCCCGGGATCAAACACAACCAAATCGGCGGCCATGCCCGGGCGCAGTATGCCGCGGTCATGGAGCCCGAAGACACCGGCGGTGAGCGATGTCATGCTTCGGATCGCATCCTCCAGAGAGATCAATCCCTCGTCAAATACATACTTTCTGATTTTCCTGGGGAAGGAACCGTAGTTCCGCGGATGAGGGACGCCGATGCCAAATGGGACGTAACCGCCGTCGGAGCTTGTCATATTCCAGGGCTGCACCATGAATGCCCGGATGTCGTTGTCGTGCATGTTGAAGGATACGAGTCCCGGGTTTCCCTGCTCGATTTGTGACATCAGAACCTGTTCAGGCGACTGTTCGCGTTCTGTTGCTATGTCGGACAGCAACCGGCCTTCGACACTCGGATCAGGGGAAAAACGGCGATACTGAATTCGATCTGGACCGCCGCGGCGCTCCAGATTTTCCATGATGCCGGTCAGGATTTTTTCGCGCTGTGATTCGTCGGCGAGCCTGTAACGCAGGGCATCGGTTCCACCTTCGCGTGCCCACGCCGGCACCAGCGATGCCATCACGGATGTGGCCGACGCCGAATACGGATACTGATCGGTGAATATTGGAAGGCCATCCTCCCGGGCCTGTGCAATGTTCAGGGTAATCTGTTCTGAAGAGCCCCAAACGGGTGTACCGAGCGCTTTGATGTGTGTGATGATACCGGTAACGCCCGTTTGCCGGGTGATTTCGATGATTTCATCGACTGCAGCTACAACGCCGACAGAGTAGTCGGATTCATCCCGGATGTGACTCTGGTGTACACCGCCGAATTCCGCGACAATCTGGTTAAGCTCGATGTACTCCTTTGTCGTGGCAAAATTCCCGGGCACATAGAAAATCCCTGATGAGAGGCCGAAGGCGCCGTACTCCATGGCCTTCCTGATCAGCGATTTCATCTCATCCAGCTCTGCGGCGGTTGCCTGGCGATTCTCGGTACCCATCACGCTTCTTCGCACTGAACCGTGCGGGATGAACTGGGCAACATTGACACCGATGCCATCCTGCAGTAAGTCCCGGCGCTGCTCTTCCAGGTTCACAGGTCCGCCGCCATCGGGATTGGCGACAATCAGCGTGATTCCCTGGGCAAGCATCGGGTAAGCGTGACTGAGTTCCGGTGTGGCGAGTCCGCCGGCCGCATGAGTGTGCGGATC
>SLKA01000046.1 GCA_007134845.1 Balneolales bacterium | reverse complement strand
TTGATGTCTTCCCCAACGTCAACACCTTTTCCGTTCAATTCGGATTTTAACCTATTGGATACGACGCATGTTTAACAGTTATTTAGATAAAACAACCTTACTGTCCCTGCTTGCAGCCGTGCTGTTTCTGGGCTCTTGCACCGAGGACAGCAACATCATTTTTGATCCCGATTATCAGTATGAGGATAGTGATCCCGTAGTGACACAGGTCATTCCGGAACAGCGTGCCTATGCCGGTGTGGGGTCGGTCACGTCTGAGGGTTTGCAGCCCGTCGTGATCAGTGGACAGAATTTCGGCACAAATCCTTCCAATATCATCGTTTATTTCGGCTCAAGCCGGGCAGATATTCTGTCTCTGCAGGATGATGAAATCATGGTCACCCCGCCCAACGATCCTGGTGAAGAGCGGCGCATCCGGGTGGTCAAGGTCAATGCCGAGAAATACTCTGAATATCCGGAAGACCCGGAAGAGCACTATGAGCTGCGTTCCATCTTTACCCCGTTTCCGGGATTTGAGGGTGCCGACGAGCCTCGTTCGATGACGACAGGATTTAACGGCGAGCTTTTTGCTATGAATTTAGTTAGCGGTGGCAATTTCGGTATCATCACCATGGATCGAGAAGGCGAACGGGATCAGGCAAGCACAAGAGGCGAAGACTGGGCGTACACCAGGATCCAGCATGGTCCGGATGGCAACATCTATGCCGTTCGCGGAGGCGCTGTTGGTGTGATCTATCGTTTCGATCCGGACGAAGGTCTGGCCATGGGCCCGGAAGCTGGTGTCGTACCGGAAGCCTATGTCCGCCTTGCACGTGGTTTCGGTGGTGTCCAGGATATTGAATTTGATGATAACGGCTATCTGTGGGCATGCGGTTCTAATAATTTGCTTCGGGTGGATGTTGAAACCGGAGATTTTCAGGAATTCCCGCTGGAAGGAGATATCCGGTCGCTCAGAGTTTACAATGGTAATCTCTATGCAGGGATAATCAGAGACGGTCAGTCCGGTGTCTGGCGTGTCCCGCTGCTGGGTGACAACACTCCGGGTGATGCGGAGCTTTATGTCGAAACGCCATCGGCAGACATGCGTGTGCGAAGCATGGCATTTACATCCGGCGGTGACATGGTCATGTCCGTCAATACCATCGAATCACTGATGATTTTCCGCAATAATCAGGTTGAAGAACTCTATCCGGGCATCGTTCCTCCGGGTGCAAGTGACCTGGCCGTTTCCAGTGAAAACCCTGAACAGCTTCTGGTTAGTATCCTTGGAACCACCATTGGCGGTGTTACATCACAAACCCGTATACTTATGCTGGAAATGGAGCAGGAGATGGCTCTGATAAACGGAACGTTTTAATGTAGTTTTACATAGCTTAAATCGCTATTTCCTGAAATTAAACATTGCTTATTAAGCACAGGCGGCATAACTTGCTACTTGTGTTCATTACAGGAACAACGATTACAGGAACAACGATTACAGGTACAAAGATTGTTGGCAGACGCCTTCAAATCACATCACAAAAAAACAGGAGACATATTATGAAAAAAGCATTACTGCTTTTGGCAGCTGTATTGATACTGCCAATGTACACATTTGCACAAGACTGGGAGTTTCAAACAGTACTTCCCCCGGATTCATCAATTAGCGAAATTCATGGACTTGCATTTGATGGAAATGGAAATATCTGGATTGGATCATATCGGGCGGTAGTTGAAGATGGAAATGCCAGAAATTACATCCAATGCTATACTCCCGCAGGGAATCCCTGTGATGGAGTTCAAAGAGTATATGGTACGGAGCCTGCCGATGCCGATACATTGCTAAGATTTGCCCCTATTACAGGAATGGCCTCTGATCCCGATGGAAATATCTTAGTTTCAACTCATGGTTATCGCTCCAGCGTAGCACCACACGCCTGGAATAGTTCCCGTGCATTTGTTCACCGTGTTGACTACAATACCGGTGATGGTTTAGGTGTTGGTGATATCACCGTAATGAGAACCGATGCGGCCTCTCATGCTTTCCATATCGCAGTTGACAAATACGGTGATATTTTCTATTCCGCTGTATTCGGGGGACAACCGATTCGCATGATGGATGCCGACTTTGAACACATCCTCAACGTTTCCGATAACCGTGCCGAATTTGCACGTAGTATTGCTGTGTTTACCGATGATAACGACGTGACCCGTGTTTATCAACCAAGCAACTTTGGGACATCATTTATCGATGGTCAAGATACCACTATAGTAGGCGGCCGCGTGGAAATACACGAAGGTGACTTCATTGATGGCTTCTCTGTGATAGATACCATGTCGATCATTGGTATGGATCCGGGAGCCGCTGCTGTGTATCCAGGCAACGGTGTTCTGTTCGTTCCTGCTTCCGGTGTCAGTGGCGCCCCCGGAGGAGATCCCGAAAGATGGGATGCTTTGACAATTTACGGTATCGATGTTAGAGGAGCAGGTGATATCAACGTAGTTGATCAATTAACCTGGGAGCAAGGAGAAGGTGACCCATTTAATCCCGTTTACCGTGCGTTAGCCATATCGCCCGATGGATTGAGTCTTGCAGTTGGTGGTTTTACGACCTCATCATATGTTCAATTATTTACTCGTGATTCCGTACTGCAAATCGAAACCAGTGCCGGCGAACGACTGACCGATCTGCCGGAAGGCTACAACCTGGGTCAGAACTACCCGAACCCGTTCAACCCGACCACTCAAATCAGCTTTGAAATCGGTCAGGCCGGAATGACATCCCTCAAAGTATATGATCTGCTTGGCCGCGAAGTGGCAACACTGCTCAACAGTGATCTGCCGGCCGGAAGCCACTCCGTTGACTTTGATGCAGCCAACCTCGCTTCCGGTACCTACATGTACCGCCTTGAAGCCAATGGCTACGTGCTCACCCGCAAAATGATGCTGGTGAAATAAGAAGTAATTTATCAATTGCTTTCAAAAAAGGGCGCTCCGGGATAACCCGGGTCGCCCTTTTTTAATGGGACGCCCGGCAGGCAGCCACTCGGCAACCTTTCAGAAGCCGAATTGTCGTCGGGCATCTTCATCTATCGCCTCGAGAGTGCCGGAAGCACCCTGAACTGAAAAATGACCCTGGTCAAACAATTAAAAATTTTACATCCTTTTAAAACGTATATATATTATCGTACTGTAACAACTGGCAAATCAACCAAAAAAAATTTGCAGTTGTTGATACAACAGGGACCTTGAAAAAATACCGGCAACAGAAATCTATCTGCTTTGTTGCGGGTGTGTTTAATAAATGAAGAATCGCATACTATCAGCCCATCCTATATTCATATAAGACCGTAATTGTTATGAGAAAACTTCTACCGATTTTATGTGCTATTATCCTGATTTGGAGTTCTGTATTGCCTGCGGCAGGACAGGCAGTTCAAAACGAGTCACCCGAGCCCCCTAAAGAGGAGTTCCGTTCCTTCTGGCTGGCAACAGCCGAAGAAGGCAGTTCCGCAATAGACTGGCCGCCGGCTACTTCTGATCCCGACGTTCAGAAAGAAGCGCTTCGCGATATCATTCATAATGCCAAGGCCATGGGACTCAATGCGATCGTATTCCAGGTGGTGCCGCGTGGCGATGCATTCTATGAGAGTGAGCGACTGCCCTGGTCCAGTTTCCTTACCGGCCCGGCAAACGTCGGAGTTTCCGGACAAGATCCCGGCTGGGATCCGCTTGGCTTTGCCGTCGAGGAAGCGCAAAAACTTGGCCTTGAACTCCACGCCTGGTACAATGTCTACATGGTCAACCGTCAAAACTGGAACCGCAATCCGGACAGCGACCCTCCGCACGTCTACTACTCCAACCCCGAGTGGCTTGAACAGGACGGCAACGGCTGGAACTGGATCAATCCTGCCTTTCCGGATGCACGTGAGTGGATGGTTGACAACGTCGTCGAAATCGTTGAAAACTACGACGTCGATGCTGTTCACTTCGATTTCATTCGTTACGGGACCAACTATGAGCGGGATGACAGCCTGATGCAGGTGTACAACCCCGCCGAACTTACCAACATCTCCGACTGGCGCCGCGAGAATATCAATATGT
>SLKA01000061.1 GCA_007134845.1 Balneolales bacterium | reverse complement strand
CTGCCCAAAGCGGAAGAGTAGGTCGTCGCCTCATCATCTTTTTTTTACCCCCCCCCTTCAGGCGGCCCCTGCCGATCAGTGTATCTGCAGCGGGCCGCTTCTGGTTTTATGACGGAGGAACCTTCGCGTAAAGACCCCCATCCCTTGTTATTCCTCCAGCTTTTTTGCATCACCTTGTGTATTTTCCATCCAACCGGATTCCCGTATAACCGCCACAGAATTGATTTTGCAGGACCACTTCATGAACCCAGAGTCGGCCAGGGAAAAAACACATAAAAGCACAGGCAATGTCAGTGATGGCAAGAAAAGTCATGCCAACGATAGCAACACCGGGCATGCCTCGTCCGACGGGCATGCCTCGTCCGACGGCGTTGAAATAAGCATCATCATAGTCAACTATAACGTCAAGGAGTTTGCAGCCAATCTGCTCAGTTCTCTCGAAAAAGCAAAGAACGACTTCCGGCTGGAAATATTTGTAGTTGACAACGCCTCGTCCGACGGGTCCATCAGCTATCTCAAGCGGAGATATCCCGACGTCACATATATTGAAAACCGTCAGAACACCGGTTTTGGAAAAGCCAACAACCAGGCTATAAGGCAGGCAAAAGGCAACTATACCCTGCTCATAAATCCCGATACCATAGTCAGACAGGATACTCTGGCGGTCATGCACAGGCATATGGAAACCCATCCGGAAATCGCTGCAGCCGGATGCAAAATGCTCAATCCTGACGGAACATTCGCTCCGGAATCACGACGCGCCGTCCCCACTCCCACGACGGCACTCTGGAAAATTCTCGGCCTGCCCCGGCTTTTTCCTAACAGCAAACGCTTTTCAGCCTATTACCTCGGAGGTCAGGATGAGAACAGGCAGGACAGGGTTCCGGTACTTTCAGGTGCATTCATGTTCTTCCGGACCAGCGTGCTCAGAGATGTTGGAGGTTTTGATGAACAGTTCTTCATGTATGGTGAGGATATCGACCTCTGCTACCGGATTCGCCAAATGGGCTGGGAAATCGACTACGTACCTGAGACCAGCATCATTCACTATAAAGGAGAAAGCACAAAAAAAGAGAATCTGGACTATGTTGTTACTTTCAACAAGGCAATGTACCTCTTTTTCAGAAAGCATTACAGCTTTGGCTACACCCTGTTTTTTAGAATCTTCATCCTTTCAGGCATCGTCCTGAAGGGAGTGGTTTCCTACCTGTCTGCTATTTTCCGGAAGCTGATTCAACCGATAACAGATCTGGCTGTACTGAATTTTCTTGTGATCATCTTCTTCATCTGGCGATACAACATCGCACCGGGCAATATTTTTCAACAGTATCATGTCCAGTATCTCTTTGTGAATCTGCTTCTGAGCACCATTTTTATCGGTTCGGCAGTCTATTATGATCTCTACGGGAAAAACAGATTCTCTATTCCGGCAACGATTAAAAGCACTATTATTGCGTTTGCCGGGGTTGTCGTCATTACGTTCTTTCTGCGGGATTTCGCATTTTCCAGGCTAATTCTTCTGCTCAGTTCCATTGCCGGTGTGCTGATCCTGAGCATTATCCGGCTCATCCAGATCAACCGTTCCAGAAAAGCGCCCAATATTCCCGGCAGCTTTCTTGAGCGCAAAGTGCTTTTGGTCGGACTCAATGACAAAACGGCACAGCTGATCCGCAAGATTCGCTCGCGCGCCGACTGGAAATACAATCTTGTCGGAGTGGTGGCACAAGAACCGGATTTTACCATCGATGAGATCGAGAACGTGCCGGTAATAGGCGACCGCCATTCCATCTTGCAGCTGGTACGCTATCACGAGGCCGATGAAATCATCTTCATACTGCCGGCTGTGGACCATGACCAGATCCTCAGGATCATATCCGAACTCAGAGATACCTCGGTTTATCCTCGCATTGTACCGGATTCCCTCGACTACATCGTTGGTAAGACAAATGTCGAATATCTGGATGATATTCCGGTCATGGATGTGAATCTGCCCTACTTTTCGCGCTGGAATCTGTTCCTGAAACGCTTGCTTGATCTCTCGACATCTTTTTTCATTTTGCTTGCTCTGAGTCCGTTGCTCGCAATTCCCGTTCTGCTGAATTGGAAACATCGCTCTCGGCTGAAAATCCATGTATCGGATACCCGGATGCATTTTATTCCTTTTATGCTTCCGTACGGAAAACACCGGTGGAAGAATCGGTATCTTCTTTTCTGGCAGGTATTAATGGGGAAAATGAGTCTGGTTGGAAGTCCGATTGTCCCTGACCGAAAGCCCCGCTTTGCCAACGTGAAACCCGGACTGACAGGTTTCCGGCAGCTTTCGGTAAACCGGCTCTACCACGAGGATGAGAAGCACATGCATGAACTGTACTATCTGCAAAATTATTCGGTCTGGATGGACCTGGATGTGCTGGCTAAAACCCTTATCTACCGCCGTCAGACACTCGAAAATATCGATCTTCAGGATTGACGGGTGCTTATTCACAGGAACGGCCGTTCTTGCGGATCAACGGTTACAACCGTGCTGCCACTTGCCGGGCCATGCCGGGATACCACGCCACATAGGTATCAGCCTCTATCTGCCGGCGAATCTCCTCCATCAGCCAGAGATAAAAAGTCAAGTTGTGCGTTGTGGCAAGCTGCAGGCCCAGAATTTCACCCGCCCGGAACAGATGATGCATATAAGCCATGGTATGATTGCTGCATAGATCTGAAGGAAATTCGTCATCCGCCGATCCGAAATGTGTTTTCCACTTGGAATTTTTGATGTTGATGATACCGTTTCGAGTGAAAAGCATGCCGTTCCGGGCATTGCGGGTGGGCATCACACAGTCGAACATGTCCATTCCTCTGGCAACCGATTCCAGAAGATCGGCCGGAGTGCCGACACCCATGAGATAGCGCGGTTTATCATGCGGAAGCAGATCCGTGCTGATATCCGTGATCTCATACATTTTTTCTGACGGCTCGCCGACGCTCAGGCCGCCTATGGCCATGCCATCAAAATCCATCCGGGAAAGGGTCTCGACGGACTCGCGCCGAAGATCGGGGAACACCCCGCCCTGGCAGATACCGAAGAGAAACTGCCGGTGTCCGTACCGGTCGCTGCTGCTTTTGAAAGCGTGGATGGACGCTGCCGCCCAATGATGGGTGAGTTCAAGGGATTTCCGCACATAGTCTTCCGTGGCCGGGTAGGGTGGACACTCGTCGAGGACCATCATGATGTCGGAGCCGAATATACGCTGTGTTTCAATAACCTGTGATGGAGTGAACTTGTGGCTCGAACCGTCCAGATGACTTTTGAATAGAACACCATCAGCTTCCAGTTTGCGAATCTTGGATAGGGAAAACACCTGATAGCCGCCGGAATCGGTCAGAAGTGCGCCGGGCCAGTTCATAAAGGCATGAAGTCCGCCGGCCTGTTCCATGATTGCGGTGCCGGGGCGCAGGTAAAGATGGTAGGTGTTTCCAAGAATGACAGGAGCCTTGATTTTTTCGGTCAGAGTCCGTGTATCGACCGCCTTGACAGTACCCGCTGTTCCCACCGGCATGAAAACCGGTGTGGGGATCAACCCGTGATCTGTTACAATTTGCCCCCGGCGGGCTTTGCCTTTCGTCGTTTCTTTTATGAGCTGGAACACGTTATATTGTAAAATTGCTTGCAGGAATATGACTGTAATGAAGCTCAAATATAACGAGTCGATGACTTAACCCGTAACCAATTCCGTAATTTCTTTACTTGGCAGCCCAATGCAAAAAACAGACGCTGCTGCTTCGCCACGGCTTGTGGCATGTATATCATATTAAAAACAGTTTTAACAAAGCTATCGATTTGGAAAAGGCCAGGGAAATAATCAGTACCATCATCAGTGATATGATATTTTTGATACTGGCATGGTACCTATTTTATTATATCCGGTTTGAACTGGGGCTGGGAAGCGCACCAGCCAGCATGGGTCCGTACAGCCTTTTTATCCCCGCTGTGGTGATTTCCATTTTCTGGGTTGCGATTTTCGGTGTTTTCGGCCTTTATCGCCACCTCTATCTCATCTCCCGGTTTGATGAGATCATCAGGGTGGCAAAGATCACCATTATCGGAACCCTCATCCTGTTTTTTTTGCTGTTCATCGATTCCCTGGGGTGGACATCCGACAATCTGCACCAGGCCAAATGGGTGACGCTCACCTACTGGCTGGTTGTGTTTTTCTGCGTTTCCACCAGCCGTTTTATATTGCGTACTATTCAGAAACACCGGGCTCTTAGAGGGAAAGGTTTGCATCGCGCTTTCATCGTCGGTACCGGTCCGGCCGCTCTGTCTGTCCATGAAAACCTTAACCGGCACCGCACATCCGGAATGAATGTAGTCGGATTTCTGCGCCTTAACGGCGTGGACCCCGAACAGATACGGGTTGAAAAGGAGATGGTCATCGGCACTGTGGAGGAGGTCAAATCCCTGGTTCTGGAACACAAGGTCCAGGAGGTGATTGTGGCGCTGGAGCAGGATGAGCGGGATTATCTCATCATGATTCTCGATCAGATCGACATTCCCGATGTATCTGTCAAAATCCTGCCTGATTTTCATCAAATGATTACAGGACTGAATCAGACCAACCAGATTTTCGGTCTGCCCCTGATCGATGTGATGCCGGATCCGATGCCCACCTGGGAGAAATTCATCAAACGACTGATGGACATTGCACTCTCGCTGATCATACTTATCCCGGCCATACCCTTGATGCTGATCATCGTCCTGCTGATACGTATGACATCCTCAGGACCGGCCGTTTTCAGGCAAAAAAGGGTGGGAAAATACGACAAGCCGTTCACCATGTACAAGTTCCGGACCATGTTTATCGACGCCGAAAAGGAAAGCGGTCCGGTCTGGGCCACCGACAACGATCCCCGGATTACGCCTGTGGGCTACTGGCTGCGAAAATTGCGTCTCGACGAGCTGCCCCAGTTCTACAATGTTCTGAAAGGGGATATGAGTCTTGTTGGGCCTCGTCCGGAAAGACCGTATTTTGTCGAACAGTTTAAAAAGAAGATACCGTTGTACTCCCGAAGGCTGAGGGTCAGGCCCGGAATAACCGGATGGGCGCAGGTCAAGTGGAAATACGATGAGAACCTCGAGGACGTAATGGAAAAGACAAAGTACGATTTGTTCTATGTTGAAAATATATCGCTGAAGATGGATTTTAAAATCCTTATCAATACCATTATGACCGTACTAAAAGGAAAGGGGCAATAGGCATGGGCCAGATGAGCGAAACCTTAATTATTATTCCCACATTCAATGAAGCCGAGAATATCGTAAAACTCATTCCTCGTTTGCTTGGGCTTGAGGAGCAGGTGGATGTGCTGGTAGTGGATGACGGCTCTCCGGACGGTACCGCTGCCGAAGTTAAAAAGCTGCAGAAGAAGCATGGGGACCGGGTTCATCTGATAGAACGTGAGGGCAAACTGGGTCTGGGTACGGCCTATGTAGCCGGGTTTTATTATGCGCTGGAGCGTTCCTATCGCTACATTTGTGAGATGGACGCCGACTTTTCGCATGATCCGGACGATGTCCCCCGGCTGATCAGTGAAGTGAAACAGGGAAACTGCGATGTGGCCATCGGATCCCGTTACATCGAAGGAATCAGTATCATCAACTGGCCCCTGTCCCGGCTTATCCTCTCCTACTCGGCCAATATGTATGCCCGGTTCATAACCGGTTTGCCCGTGAGGGATACCACAGCCGGGTTCAAGTGCATCTCACGAAAAGTGCTGGAAAAAATAGACTTGAACAAGATCAAATCCAATGGCTATTCTTTCCAGATTGAAGTACATTTCCGTGCATACAAAGCCGGCTACTCATTGAAGGAGGTCTCCATTATCTTTCGTGAACGCAAAGAAGGTGTATCGAAGATGTCAAAAAAGATCGTCAGAGAAGCGGTCTGGATGGTCTGGGTGCTCAAGATTCGCAGTATCTTTGGTGTCCTGTAGTTACAGGTCCCGGTTGCGCCTGGTCACGAATGGTGACTGGCGATTGTCCGGCGGATCATCATTGGTGCGGGCAGACAATAAAGCGGGCAGACAATAAAGTACAAATCAGCAATACAGGCGAATGAACTATCTCGATTTTGAAAAACCGATCATTGAGCTGGAAAAGAAGATTTCCGAGCTAAGTGAATTGAATATAACCGACGATAATGTCCTCCTGCCTGAAATAGAGCGGCTGCGCAACCGGGTGGAAGAGTTGCGTGCGTCCATTTTTTCCAACCTGACCCATTGGCAGCGGGTTCAGCTGGCGCGTCATCCCGATCGTCCGTATACGCTTGATTACGTCTATAATATCATGGAAAATTTCATAGAACTCCATGGGGATCGCTGTTTCAGTGACGACAAAGCGATCGTCGGCGGTTTCGCAACTTTCGAAGGCCGCTCAGTGATGGTTATCGGTCATCAGAAGGGCCGGGACACCAAAGACCGCAAGTACCGGAATTTCGGCATGCCCAACCCTGACGGTTACCGCAAGGCGCTGCGAATGATGAAGTCCGCGGAGAAGTTCGGCGTACCGGTCATCACCATGCTCGATACGCCCGGTGCTTTTCCGGGCCTGGAGGCCGAAGAGCGCGGACAGGCCGAGGCCATCGCCTGCAATCTCCGGGAAATGGCGCTTCTGGAGGTACCCATCGTTACCGTTGTGATCGGTGAAGGTGCCAGCGGTGGCGCACTGGGCATCGGAATGGGCAATGAAGTGTATATGATGGAAAATACCTGGTACTCGGTAATCTCACCTGAATCCTGCTCCTCCATCCTCTGGAAAAACTGGGATTACAAGGAACAGGCGGCCCGGGCCCTCAAGCTGAGCGCTCAGGACCTTATGAAACTCAAGGTGATTGACGGCATAATAAAAGAGCCTCTTGGCGGTGCACACCGGGATTACAGTGCTGCATCCAAAGCCTTGCGTGACCAGCTGGTGGAAAGCCTCGACCGGCTGTCCAAAATGAAACCTTCGGAACTCAAAGCTCATCGGATTGAGAAATATTCGCAGATGGGGGCATGGGCCGATACCTCAAAAAACAAGTGAATGTTCCCAGACCGTCCCCCAATCCTCACCTATTCCATGCAGCTCCGAAGCCGCTACAGTGAAACGGACAAAATGGGTGTGGTCTATCACAGCCGCTATCTGGAGTATTTTGAGGTGATGCGGACCGAGTTCATCCGGGAAGCAGGGCTTCCCTACGCCGAAATGGAGCAGAATGGCGTGATGCTTCCCGTTGCCAATGTGGAAATCCGCTACAAGAGTCCCATTTTGTATGATGAATTGATGGATGGCCGCCTGCTGATATTTGACGTGCCCGGCGTGAAGCTTGTGACCTGCTATGATATTCGTCCGGTCGGATCGGCACGGCCTGCAGTGCTTGGCAAAGTCGAACTTGTCTTTGTGGATATGAAATCCCGAAGGCCAATCCGGGCTCCCGAACTGTTTCTAAAAAAATTCAATGATTATGCAGCATTGGCCTGATCACGTCAAAAATATTGTAAAACTTGCACTCGATGAAGATATCGGATCCGGCGACATTACAACCGATGCCATTTACGGCGGCAGCGAGACCGGATCGGCAATCCTGGTGTCAAGGGAGGAAGGAGTGCTTGCAGGAATGGATCTGGCCGGTTACATCCAGCACCAGGTAAGCGAAGCGGTCTCCTGTTTACCTGCCATGAAAGACGGAGACAGGCTAACTCCCGGCATGGCCATTGCCCGCTTTGAGGGTCCCCTGGCACCGATTCTCAGCGCCGAACGAACCCTGCTAAACTTTCTGCAGCGCATGTGTGGCATTGCGACCCGGACAGATCAGTATGTGAATGAGCTTACAGCAACCCGAACCCGGATTCTCGACACCCGGAAAACGGCACCCGGGCATCGTTATCTCGATAAAATGGCTGTTCGTATTGGCGGCGGTACCAACCATCGCATGCGCCTTGATGACCGTTTTCTGATCAAGGAAAACCATATTCGCATGGCAGGAGGCATTGAAAAAGCGATCTTGCTCTGCTCCGGCTACAGGAAACGGCACCGTCTGAAAGCCGGAATAGAGATAGAAGTGACCAGCCTTGACGAACTGAAGCAGGTTATCAACTGCGGTGTTGTCGATTATGTGATGCTGGATAATATGTCGCTTGATGAGATGAAAGAGGCCGTCAGACAGGTTGACGGCAGGTTTCAGACAGAGGCATCCGGCAATGTGACTGTGGAGCGGCTGCGGGACATAGCCGGAACCGGTGTGGATTATATCTCGTCCGGATCCCTTACGCATTCCGTGCGGGCCATGGATATCTCATTGCTGGTCGATAACCGCTGACTTCCCGGATATCCAGGTCGATGAAACATTCGCAGGAGCCAATAGATATGCATGCCGCACGGCAACGGTCGGCCAATCCGGTTCTCCACCCGCTGTTTTACCTGGTTGTGCTGCCTGCATCGCTTTTTTTTGCTTTCGCCGCCTGGAGTCCGCCGCTTTTTTACAGCACGGTGCCCGAATGGTTCGACAGCTGGCAGAAAGCGCTCTTTTCACAGGTTTGTCACCAGCAGCCGGACCGCACCCTTTATATCCGTGATGTTCCCCTGGCTGTTTGCAGCCGCTGCACCGGCATCTACACTGCACTGTTAGCCGCACTTGCCACCCTTTCCTTTTTTTTCACTTTTGTGATTAAAGTAAAGCTTTATATTATGCGGATGTTCGTGATGGCATCTCTGATACTCGTTCTTGACGGCGCCTCCAACCTGTTTCAGGTGTGGCAGACCCCGGATTTTATCAGATTGCTGACAGGAGCATTCTGGGGCTTCGCAACCGGAGCCCTCCTGATTTTTTCACTTGTTGTACCACGAAAACGTAAACGAGGAGATAACCTCTATGGAACCTGTTCAACATAAAAGCATCTGGAATGCAACCGGAATGGCAGGTGTGGTTTTTGGATTTGTAGTCTTTTTGATATCCATCATTGGAAGCTATGTCACCATTCATTCCGAACCCACCGGCAATCTGCTAAGTGGAACCATTCTCGCCTCTGTCATTGGCTGCCTGATAGGTGTATTCGGTGGCGTGATGGGCGTAAAATTATACATCAGGGAATACGGTCCGGAAATGAAAATAGGACAGGGTGCGGTAATTGGTCTGATGACCGGGCTCATCATGGGGCTGATTTCCCAATTTTTATCTCTTCTGTGGCCATTGTTTGATGGTGCTTTCATCGAGAATCTCCAAACGGCAATGATCGCCAATATCGAGCTTTCCGATCAAATTCCGGCTGCGCAGAAAGAGGACATGATCGATGCCACATATGCCCAGATGCAGAACTACTATTCTGCCGGCAGTATTATTCAGGGATTTCTGATCAGCTTTGTCACCTATGGCTTGCTGAACATGCTGAGCGGACTGCTTGCCGCCAAGTTTATGGGTAAAACACCGCAGGCGGAGCTCTAAACACCTGAATCAACAGTTCTAAATCACCTTTTTATGTCAGATCAATCATCCAGCGACAGTCAGGGACAGCCGTCCGGCAGCACCGGCCATTCACAACCGGGCCCCGGCGGGCATCTGTCATCCGGATATCTGCACGAACAAAGCTGGGCAGAACGCAATGGATTTCCAATATGGTTGATGGCTTTTGCCTGGGTCATTATATCATTTCTGATGTTTCAGCTTGTCGGAACAGCAGCGGCGGTCGTCTATTTCCTGCTCACCACAGACGACCCCCTGGTTTTTGATCCCGCCATGCTGATTGAGAATATTGATGTACTCTTCATCGCCAATTCAATGAGCCAGATCCTTTTTCTGGGTCTCGCCACATGGTTTGTCACCGGGCTGGTCACATCCGGAAGACGCTCGGTCTTCCTTCGCCTGCAGGCCGACAGCAGGACCGTACCTGTGATGCTGCAGACCATGTTGCTGATCGTGGCAATTCAGCCCCTGATATGGCTGCTTTCCTGGCTGAATGCACAAATACCATTCGGGGACGGCTACATCGCCTTCGAGGAAAGCCAGATCGAGATGCTGAAGAACTTCCTGACCGGCGATCATGTCGTACTGATTACACTGATCCATGTGGGGCTCGTCCCCTCGGTGTGTGAGGAGGTGCTGTTCCGCGGGTATTTTCAGCGGGCGCTCGAAAAATCCTGGGGAATATGGGCGGCTATCATTATCGGCGGACTGCTTTTTGGTATCTATCACATCCGGCTGACGCAGGTCATTCCGCTGTCAGCTATTGGCATGCTGCTTGCATGGATCGTGTGGAAATCAGACAGTCTGCTGCCTGCCATAACCGGCCATTTTGTCAATAATGGAGGCAGTGTTATTCTGGCCTCAATGTATCCGGAGTATATGATGGAACAAATGGCGGTATCTGAACTTCCGCCGCTCTGGCTATTGTTGATCAGTTTAGGAGTCACAGTTATGTTGCTTCGCTTCATTAACCAAACAACCAAGCGGGAGTAAATTATGTTTAGTGATAAAATTAAACCGGATAAAGTTGATGACTGGACTTGCGTATATGAGACCAGCATTGAAAGTGAAGCCCGTCTTGTACAGGCATTCCTGAAGGATCAGGGGTTGACATGTGAGGTTCTGTCAAAAAAGGACAGTGCCTATACCGTGAATTTCGGTGATCTCTCCTCTTTGTTTGTCTATGTGCCGGCTGACCAGGCTGATGATGCCCAATCGGCGCTTGAAGAGTGGAAAGAAGGGAAAATCGATTATGAAGGCAAGGACGACCCGGATGATGATGAAGGTAATGGCAATCTGAACGAGGACGAGGAGGAGGAAGGCAAGGGTGCCTGAATTAGCAAAACGAATTATTTCCGCACTGATCGCAGCGCCGGTTTTCCTTTATGCAACCTGGCTGGGGGGATGGGTTTTTACAGTGATACTGATCATCGTCGCCATGGTTATCCAGGTTGAAATTATCAATATGCTCGGGAAACAGAACCTCCACACCCGGAAAGTTATGTCCCTGCTCCTGGGTATACCTGTAATGCTAATGGCCATCCTTCCCGAAATGGCATGGATTCTCTTTCTCGCAATGCTGCTGGTAATTCTGGTATCCGAAGTATTCCGCGACCACAATGAAGGCTGGAAGCACCTGATCACCACGCTTACCGTCGCCATTATGGTGCCCGCACTCTTCTCGGGACTGCTCATACTCAGAAATTTCGGCGATGATTTGACCGGATTCATTCTGACATTCACATTGCTTGTGATGGTATGGTCGAATGATGTGCTTGCCTTTGCCGGCGGCAAGGCCATGGGCAAACATCCTCTGGCTCCCAAAATAAGTCCTGCAAAAACGGTAGAAGGATTTATCTGGGGTTATATGGGCTGCTTCCTGGCCCTGGGACTCTGCATGATTTTAATACCCGGTTTTCCCATTGGTTTGAAAACGGCCATTCCCTTTGCCATTATCACGGGGCTTTTAGGTCCGGCCGGTGACCTGGCCGAAAGCAAGTTGAAAAGAGCATCGGGGATCAAGGATTCCTCGGGGCTCATGCCGGGACATGGCGGGCTCTATGACCGGTTTGATGCCGTCCTTTTTTCCGCGCCGGCTGCCGCCATCTACTTTTATGCATTGTATTACTTATCCGTTTTATAGCCAGTTGTAAACAGGGGGGGACTTACCATGAATATTTTTATGACTGGAGGCACAGGTTTTATCGGTGGACATCTGAGCCGGCTTCTTTTGGCGCGCGGTGACTCGATCACCATAGCCACCCGAAACCCGGAGAAACGGGCTGCGCAGACCGAAGACAATGGCGGCTCCAACCGGGTTCGGTTTGTGCCGGTTGATAAGGATCTGTCGTCGTATATGGATGGCAGTGACGTGGTGGTCAATCTGGCCGGTGAAAACCTGTTTGGCAAGCGATGGACAAAAAAAGTTAAAAAGAGGTTATATGATAGCCGCATTCAGTTAACTCGGTCGCTGGTGGATGCCATGAGGCAGCTTGACAAGAAGCCGGATGTATTTCTTTCGGGTTCGGCCGTAGGTTATTATGGTGATTGCGGATCCGAGAAACTTACCGAAAAGCGTGGAGCTGGAAACGACTTTCTCGCCAGGATGTGCCATGATTGGGAAAATACAGCTTTGGATGCCGAGAACCTGGGCATTCGGGTGGTCCTTTCTCGCACGGGCGTCACGCTGGGAAGGGAGGGTGGCGCACTGGCCACCTTGCTGCCTGTTTTTAAAGCTTTCATAGGTGGCTCAGTTGGATCCGGAACCCAATATTTTCCTTGGATACACATCGACGATGTCTGCGAATCCATGGTGTTTGCTGTCCGGAATAAGGATTTAGCAGGCCCTTTTAATGCAACTGCACCGAAGCCCGTCACCATGAATGAATTCGCAAGGACGCTTGGAGATGTGGTTTCAAGGCCCTCCTTGTTCAGAGTGCCAGAATTTGCACTGAACATGGTTCTCGGCAATGATGCGGCTTCGATGATAACAAACAGTCACAGAGCCATACCTGCCAGGCTGCGCGAAAACGGTTTTACTTTCCGCTACGATGATATCGGACAGGCTCTTGGTCAGATTATGATAAGCTGAACGAGCTTGTACAAGCTTGCAGCTCATGGCCGCCGAAAGGACCAGCATCGCAAGCCGTCCCGCGTTTGACCGACAAGTTCTCGTTCACCGGTACCAAGGATATCGGCAACAACAGGGTAACGCATGGAAGCAGACGGGATATCCTGGACTTGCTCGCCGGACTCTACCTGCCATGCATACACTCTGCCGGTTGTAGTAACGCCGATAAGTTCCGGTTTTCCGTTGCCGTTGAGGTCCGTGATCAGCATATTATCATACGACGCGGACTGCTGACCCATATTCCGAGTCATTCGGAGGTGTCCGGCTTCATTTAGCAGGAACAGATTGCCGTTGAGGTTCTGGACACCGATCATGCGTTCGCGAATACGCTGGCCGATGTCATGGTCTATGGTCAGCGTCTGGACAATCGGTGCGTTCAAAATGGGTGCATTTCCTACATAGATGCGGCGTACGTTCAGTTGGCTGCGATTGTTCTGACCGTCATTCTGATTTTCAGCATAATCGTTGTTGTCGGGTGCAACAACAAGCGAGTCGGCGAAGAAAGGCTCACGGCCAATTGCATAAAGGTGTCCGTCGGCAGCGCCGGCAAGGATGTGCCGGTCGTGAAATGTTATCGGTCCAAGATCGGACTCTATAAACACCGGGTAGCCGTCGCGAAGGTTGCCGCGCGATGAAAAGCCGAACAGGCCATTTCCGGCAGTGATCCACAACGTGTGATCACCGGTGAATTCATTGAAAACAGGTTGCTGCGAAGCCTGAACGTTGATGTCCTGAGGCCATCCCTGAATATTGCGTCCCCGCTGATCCAGAACATGCACCTTCCGGTCTGCTGTAGTGACTATCATTTCCGGCCGGCCGTCACGGGCCACATCGCCAAGGGCAAGCGGTGTTGTGATGCGCTCGTCCATGGTGACCGGGAAGTTTGGCAGTGGGATGCCGCGTGTATTCCAGGCGTAGATTTTGTTCCCGGCGGCAATGAGAATGGCGTGCTGATTGTTGCCGTACCAGTCATAGACCATCGGTGAACCGACAGGGCGATCATTTCCGGTATTCACTTCAAAAAATCCGGTGCCGTCAGCAGCAATGCCGTAGACATGATTGCTTTCCGTTGCAATTATCAGCTCATCCCGCGACCCGCCGCCAATACTGGCCATTGTCGGTTTTCCAGTGATCCGGGATCCCCTGAGGTCAAAGACCCAGACATCCCGTACCGGTTCGGTACGGTCTTCACTGAAATAGGTGTCCATCGTCAGGGCAAGGCTGCTGCCGCTCCGGACCGCACTCACCGCTCCAATGTCAAGCAGAGTACCCAGAAAACGGGCGTGATTAAGCGGGTTGAGCATTGGCTCAAGATAATTGAGAAGCGGGGTGGTCCGGGAGTACATCCACATGCTCACCTCATCGGGATGGCGATCGCGCACTGCCATGTAGGCATCATCATAATAAAAAACAGCCCGCCGGCGTCTGTCCTGGTCAATTCGACGCGCGAGCCCGGATCGTTTTGTGATGATAGCGGCATTGGAAGAGCGAATCACATAAAAGTCAGTGAGCCGGCTGTGCGGTCCACCCAGAAGCTGTCCCAGAATACTGCTGTTTACGTAGTAGACATCATTGCTTTCCTCAATGAAACCGCCTCGGTTGAGATCACGCAGAATGCTGCTGAACCCCGCGGGGTCACTGAGCCGGCGCAGGTACATATGTTCGCCGACAGAGAGAAATCCGCTGGCTTCAAATGCAACGAAGGCAGTGGGATGCGCCAGTGTCTGCCGGATATTCCCGGTCAATTCGCTGTCGGAAAGCAGTAGCGAATCAAGTCGCTCTGACCGGTTCGGTTCTTCAAGAGAGCCGGCAGCCGGATCCTGATGGAAAATAGTAAAAAAAGCAGCATCAGCAGGGATGTAGCGATCCAGGTCAAATGACGCGGGTTCTGCAGCAAACGAGCTCATAAACCCGGCCAATCCGGCGTCTTCGAGCGGTATTTCTCCGCTGAGTCTGACATCAAAGATCGGGTCGTCGTAGGTATCGCTGCTGACACTGAGAACAGTCGGTCCGGTGCCATCAAAAAGACCGGAAAATCTTGGAAGATAGCGGGGCGCTCCGAGCAGGCTGATCCAGTTGCCGAGCTCCGGAGTATTCAGCAGATAGCTGCCCGAAGCAATCTCATCTTTGGATATTGCAATGCCCGGATGTTCACCGGCGTAAGCCATGATACTGTTCTCAATGGCAGCGCTGTTTCTGCTTATGAAAATCCAGCTTTGTATCTGCGCCGCAAAAATCCGCTGGTTCTCCAGGTGCAGGATCTGAATTTCCTGATTCTGAAACCGGTAGCTGTTTTCGGCGAATTCCTTGTGAAATGGCCTGGCGATGGCCGCTACTCCCGTACCGGGATCTTCGATGATCATAAGAGGCTGCAGCTGGTGGGATCCTGTGGGATACAGGGCGACTGCTTTCAGGGCGACCGGTG
>SLKA01000037.1 GCA_007134845.1 Balneolales bacterium | reverse complement strand
TTGAGATCTACATGAATGACGAGTTGTTCGTCGATGGCGGTGTGGTCGATGACTCTCCACAGCTTATCGTGCTGCTTTCAGATAACGCCGGCATAAACACCACCGGAGCAGGGGTGGGCCACGAAATCGTTGCCCAACTGGAGCGCAGCGATGATCCGTCCAACAGGAAAATCATCACACTCAACGAGTTTTATCAGAGCAACCTGGACGACTTCACCAGCGGCCGCATCGAATATCCGCTGAATCAGCTTGAAGAAGGTCACTATCGACTCCGCATCCGTGCATGGGATGTATTCAACAACCTGGGCGAATCCGAGATCACCTTCCAGGTGCTGGACAGTCAGGACCTGCAGATCCGCAACGTGTTCAACTATCCAAATCCCATGCATAATTTCACAAGTTTTGTGTTTGAGCACAATCAGCCGCGTGTCCCGATGGATATTAATATCCGGATTTATACGTTAAGTGGTAAACCGGTTACAACCATACGCCGTGAAGAATATATTCCGGGTGGAAATATGGTGAGAATCGATTGGCACGGACGAGACGATGACCAGCACCGGCTGGCATCGGGAACCTACCTGTATCACGTGCAGGTACGTATTGATACCGATCAGGGTCGTCAGACCCGTGATAACATAGAGCGACTTGTAATTTTGCGCTAATTTTTTCATTATTTTACAATACAATCAAAACAGATACATCGTAACCATGTCTATCATGAAAAACACCATCATTACTGCCGTTATTACCGCATTTCTACTTGTTTCAGGCAGTGTATCCATGGCACAGGTTGCCTCAACAGCCGTACCTTTTCTACAGATCGAACCCGATTCACGTACTGCCGGAATGGGCAACGCCGGCGTGGCCCTCGCCAACAATGCTACAGCCATATTCTGGAATCCGGCAGGCCTGGCATTTCAGGAAGGGCATGAAGTCAATTTCACACACGCCGACTGGCTTCCCAACTTCGGCGTTGATATGTTCTACGACTATCTCGCCGGACGCTATTATGTAGAAGGGATCGGATCCATTGGCGCCCATATCACCTTCCTGAACTTGGGCGAGCAGGAATTGCGGGATGAAGCGAACAATCTTCTAGGTACATTTTCCAGCTACGAATTCGCATCCGGAGTTTCCTACGGTTTCAAGATCAATGAGAATTTCGCACTCGGTACCGGTATCCGGTTCATCTTCAGCAACCTTGTGCCTCCGGGCACCGAGGTGAGCGGCCAGACTGCCCGTAACGGGACCAGTGTCGGTGTCGATTTTGCCGGTCTGTACCGATCCAATCCGTTTTCCGTAGTCGACCGCCAGGCACAGGTGCGAGCAGGTTTTAATCTTTCCAACCTCGGCCCATCCATCCAGTACACCGATGAAGCCCAAAAGGATGCGCTCCCGACCCTCCTTCGCGTCGGCTGGGCCTACAAAATGGACCTGGACCGCAGTGGCTTTAACACCATTACCATCAGCAATGACATCTCCAAGATTATGGCTCGCATGGAAGAGGACGGAACAGGCATGAGCTCCCTCCGGGCCCTCGTCGGTTCATGGGACACTCTGGCCCGGAACGATGGCCAGGGAACCGTGGAAGTGCCCCTCGTCGATCAATTAATGATCGGATTTGGAGCCGAATACTGGTACGACAACCTGTTTGCCCTCAGAGCCGGTTACTTCTATGAGTCACCCGATAACGGTGGACGTGAATTTATTACCCTTGGTGCCGGTCTTCGCTATAATATTTTCGGTGTCGACTTCAGCTACATCTACACGCTTGAGGAAGACCACCCGCTTGCCAACACTCTGCGCTTCTCGGCACTGCTTAACTTCTAGTCATTATTTCTCTCTCTGAATTTCTCTCTCTGAAACCGTTATTATAACCGAATGCTTCATTATGTGAAGGGAAGCAGCAGCCTTTTTTTTATTTCCGGGTTCCTGCTTCTCACCATTACAGCCGGAGCATCTCCTCCGGCTGATGTGTTTCTGCCATCCCCCCATTTTTCCGCCAATGAAGCATCCCGGAACGCAAGATCTGTCGGAACCGTCCGGATTCTTGCTGTAATGGTCGAATTTCGTGAAGAAGAAAACCGTTTCACTTCCGGTAACGGTACGTTTGACCTCCCCTATCTGAAGCGTGACGATATCATCATCGACCCGCTTCCACATGACCGCGGATATTTCGAAGCCCACCTTGAATTCGCACAAAATTACTTTCAGACCGTTTCGGGCGGACTGCTTGACATTGAATACCACATCCTCCCTGAAACGGTGCGTCTCGACGAACCCATGAGCGCCTACTCCCCTCTCGGTGAAACTGGTGATGAGAATTTCAAGCTGGCCAATCTGGCCCGTGACGCCTGGCAAAAAGTCAATGAAACGGGTGCCGCGGATCTCAAAGACTATGAATCAGACCGAACCATGTTTGTCGTATTCCATGCCGGTTCCGGTCGCAACATCGAACTGATGGGAACAAGCCTGACGAAAACTCCTCAGGATATCCCGTCAGTCTACCTGGGAACCGGGTCACTGCGTCGCCTGCTCGATGATCATACTTTCGACGGGTTTGATATTGGCGACCCCGATGTCCGCGTTACCAATACCGCGCTGCTGCCTCAGACGCAATCGCGGCCGGGTGAAGACATAACCGGCCAGGAATTTGTTCTCGAGCTCTCCATAAATGGACTTCTTGTCGCCAATATTGGCAGTTTTCTGGGCCTTCCCGACCTTTTCAATACTGAGACAGGCGCATCGGCCATCGGCCGTTTCGGGCTCATGGATGGTGCTGCCATCTTTTCGTACCTCGGCCTCTTCCCTCCGGAACCCTCCGCATGGGAGAAAATGCATCTTGGGTGGCTCGAACCCTTTGACATCACACTGGATACTGGTGAACCCATTCCCCTCCCTGCAGTCTCCCTGCGTGAACCCAACAGCCTTGCCCGCCATGCCATCACGCAAGATGAATACTTTCTCATCGAAAACCGACATCGCAATCCATCCGGCAACCCGCTGGAAATTACCATTCGCACCCCTGACGGTAGCTACGAAACCCGCACCATCGCACCCGACGATGACCGGTTTGATGCGCTTAACTCCTCCAGATACGACGAAATTCTTGAACCCGGTGTCATTGTGAATGTAAGCAGCTTTGACTGGAGCCTTCCCGGCGGGCCGGATGTGGGCCCCGATGGCATCCCTGGCACCGATGACGACCGACTCCTCAACGGAGGAATGCTCATCTGGCATATCGATGATGCGGTCATCCGCAGCACCATAGACGACAACCGGGTCAACGCCAACAGCAACAGGAGAGGTGTCCAGCTGGTGGAAGCCGACGGTGCCCGCGATATCGGGCGCCAGCCAGGACTGGAGCAAAACCGCTTTACCAACGGTCATGCCTTCGATTTCTGGTGGTCCGGCAATGATTTTACCGTTATCACCGCCCGGGGCGACAGTATTGTTGTTTACGAAAACCGCTTTGGACCGGATACGCGCCCCTCCAATCACAGCAATAGCGGAAGTCCTTCCTTTTTTGAGTTTCATGATTTTTCCGGCAACATTCCGGAAGCCCATTTTTCCGCGCGTTCTGTTGCCGGCACATATGCTCATCCGGTAAGCCCCGCATATCCGCCTCTGCCCGAGCCTGCCTCATTCCCGCAGGAGTACGGCACGTTCCCTGCCAGTCCTGCTATCGTCGATGACTCCCAGACGGGTCGCCCTTATCTGCTCATTCCGACCGTAAGCGGATTTCACAGCATACCGATGCATGAACCGGATTCCAAGCCATCTACCATAACGGGCACCAGCTACGATTTACTGGCCCATTCGTCGCCTTCATCTCCGCTGATACGGGCTGGACAGATCACCGCCGGTCAGTTTCGCACTTTTGGAGCAGCCGGGGATGCCGGCAAGCAAATCCACGCAGTTGCCAACGGAAACACGAATCGCCAGACGGTCCGGACCTGGTCTATCCAGAACGGTGTCTGGAACCTGCTCTGGGAACTGGAAGATCTGCCGGCCGGACCCGGGCTCATCAGCCTTGAAGGTACCGACATACTCCATCTGGATATGACCGCGACCCGGATCGGGACGGACGGAAGTATCCTTCCGGAGGAGGACAATCCGATTCAGCGCAGCGGCATCGTTGACGGCATTACCGCATCCATCCAAAACGACCGGTTCGCTCTTTCCGACGGCTCCTTTTCATTCGAACTGGACCGGGAGGATATGGATTCCCACCGGAAATTCACCGGCAATCTCAGGTTCAGCGGCGAATCGGATCCGGCATTTTTTATTCTCACCGACCACAATCTCACGCTTGTTGACCGCTCCGGCCGGGATGATTGGCAGATCAGGCATCTGGCACGATCGGAACAGCTTTCGTGGCCGGCATTCGGTGATTTCAACGGTGACAATGCACTGGAGATCTTCATTTCCGACCATGAGGCAAATGAGTTGCATGGTTTCAACCGGGATGGCGGAATGCTCGATTTCTTTCCGCTGCGTGCCCCTCGCAATAACCGGTTTGTAGGGTCGCCGCTGCTGGCTGATATTACCGGCGACGGGCATCAGGAGATTATTACTGCCGTTCGCGACAGCCTCACCATCTCCGTACGTGCTTTTGACCGGCATCTCGAACCTGTTGATGGTTTTCCTCTGTTGGTGGGCAGCCTGTCGGCATCGAACCCAGTGTCGACATCAAACCAAGTGTCGGCAACAAGCGCACAATCGGTGTCGCAGGCAATTCCACCTCCCCTGCTAATCGCCGAAGGCTATCTGATTGCTGTATCGCCGGCCGGCGAAGTACGTCTCTGGGAACTGCCGGAGTCAGGTGATGTGGCCTGGGGATCCGTCTATGGCAGTCAGCCGGGCAACAAAGTGGGTTTTAATATGGAGCGGAACCGGCTTCAGCGACCCGATTTCGGGATTCTGAACACTCGGGAAACCTACAACTGGCCCAATCCGGCTGACGATCACACTTACATCCGTTTTGAAACCGCCGAACCGGCCAGCATAAACATCACCGTGATCAGCCCGGGCGGGTCGACCATTTTCGAGACACAGACCGACTCACAGGGCAGGTTTCCAGAGGAGGTACGCATCAACACCTCGGCATGGGGCAACGGTGTCTATTTCGCTCGTATCCGCGCCCGGAACGCAAGCAGTTCCGAAACCAAAATGATCAAAATTGTAGTCACACATTGAGTCATTCCTCTGCCATATCACTTTTACTAAATCGCCTGCTGATGACAGCCTTGCTGACCTGTTTCCTGATCGCGGGGGCTATGCTCACGGCCACGGATGCATTGTCGCAGCGGAATCCTGCATTCTATAACTACCCCTATCATCATCTGGAGTGGTACACTATTGAAAGCGACCACTTTCTGGTTCATTTCCAGGAGGGCAACAGCCGTCCCGCGCAGGTAATTTCGCGGATTGCTGAAGAAGTCTATGGTCCCATCACCGAGTTATACGAGCTCGAACCTGATCACAAAGTGAGCATCCTGCTCATCGACCGGCTGGATTACTCGAATGGAGCAGCTTTTTTCTATGACAACAAGATTGAGATCTGGCTTCCCTCGCTCGACACGCCGCTGCGTGGAACGCACAACTGGCTGCGCAATGTGATCACGCATGAATTCACTCATATTATTCAGCTTCAGGCCTCAATGAAAAAGAGCAGGCGGCACCCGGCCAGCTATGTCCAGTGGCTTTCCTACGAAGATGTGCGCCGTCCCGATGTGCTTTACGGTTTTCCTTCCGGCATCATCACGTACCCGCTGGCGGGCATCAGCATGCCAGCCTGGCTGGCCGAAGGTACGGCACAATATATGCGCGATGAAATTTACTACGACGACTGGGACAGCCACCGCGATATGCTGTTGCGCACCCGCATCCTCGACAGCACCTATCTGAGCCTTGAAAAAATGGGAACATTCAGCTCCAAAACCTCCCTGGAACGCGAGCTGGTTTACAATCAGGGTTTCGCTTTCACACGCTATCTGGCCGACCGGTTCGGTGAGCAGGCGATCGCCGACATCACACGGGTCTTCAGCAAAGGCAGAGTTTATGATGTGCGGAAGGCCATTAAGAATGCAACCGGGATTGACGGCCGGCAGGTGTATGATGACTGGATTGAGGAGCTGACCAGTCAGTACACGCATTTTGCCGAAGGCCGCGATACAGACCCGGCCAACCGGACCTGGGTAGAACCGAAGGGCTTTTTCAATTTTCATCCTGCTTTTCATCCTGATGGAAACCAGGTCGCCTACCTCTCCAACAAAATGACCGACGGTGCCATGGCCACTCTCTATTTTCGTGATATGCAGAGCATCCGTGACTCGCAAGATACGGCTCCGGAAAACAGCTCGGCCAATAGCAGTTCCGCCAATAATCGCTCCGCAAATAACGTTTCCGGTAATAACCGCGGAGAAGCAGTGAAAACCGATTCCAAATTTGATGCAGGTTCCACACTTTCCGAAATACCTCTATTTGAAAATGCCGCCGGAGCAGCATCACAAATCGACACCCGGTTCTCCGGACTCTCACGGGCATCCTCCCGAAGCAGTGCACATTCCCGCGGGGCATCCCGACACCAACAGACGTCACATGGCCTGAACAGCACCGCTGCACATTCCGGCCACCCTCACGAATGCCAGTTCCACTCCGCTACGCTCAGACGCCTTGAAACCTCCTTCAGCTACTCTCCCAATGGTTCTCGCATTGCCTACAGCCGCACCCGCATAAATGCTTACGGCGAACTCTATCGTGATCTGTACATTTATGACCCGGAATCCGGTGACAGCGAGCGGCTGACTTTCAGCGAGCGATTGCAGGATCCCTCATGGAGTCCCGATGAAAACATCATTGCCGCCGGTAAAATCGAGGACGGATCCATCAACCTGTTTTTCTTCGACATTGAAAGCGATTCACTGATGCGCATTACCGATTTTCGGCACGGCGAGCAGATTTACCGTCCGGTCTGGCATCCCGACGGCACCGCACTTTATACCGCTTATTCCGATTCCGCTCAACGTGGAATTTACAAAATTACTCTCACCGATAACCCTCAGAAGCGATACCGGATGGACCCGTTCCTTACCGATCATGAAGTGGACTATCGTGATCCTTTTGTAAGCAGGGATGGACAATGGCTCTACTACAGTGCTGATCATGGCGGTGTATTCAACATCTACCGCAAATCGCTCGCTGACGGAACCATCCGGCAGCTAACCAATGTGATTGGCGGTGCCTTCATGCCGCATCCACATCCCGAAAAGGAAGAGCTGCTCTACTCGGAATATGTCTCGGATGGTTACAAAATTGCGTTGCTGGATCTCTCCGGAATGGAGTTTTCTGAATTCAGCTCAGCTCATACTGCGCAGGGCAAAGCCACAACAGGACATGAGCCCGGCAGTGAAAACGGCAGTATCTTCAGGCGCTCGCTAAACAGATTCGACGATACCGACCTCGATCCGTTGCCGGACGATGCCATCGCTGTAGCCGATACCGGTGTTTATCACTACCACATACCCACCCGTGGCTCTTCATCCGATCGGCAGTTCTACAGCTACACCGATCAGTTTACCTCTTTCCAGTTTTACCCGGTTCTGCGTTTCGATAACTACTCCCGCCTGCGCGGCAGCAACACTTCACTGCTCACCGACGGCCGCTTCGGTGATCTTGGCGCCAACATGTGGAGAGATATCAAGGTCGGTGCCTATTTTGCCTCGCGGGAAATGCGGGAGCGTTTCAGAATTTTTGGCGGCGCACTGTTCGGACCGGGTTCGAGAGACAGCGATGGCATCAGCAATTTCTTCCGGCCCGGCCGGCTGGTCAACCTCGACCGCGACCTCTTTTTTGAGGCTGAATATGCCGGCCTCCCGTTTATAAAACGGCATTGGTCTCCGACTGTATCAGTTGCATTCTTCAACATCCGCCGTAATGTTCAGGACGGATTGCAGATTGAAGAATTCCCCTGCACATCCTGCCTGCCCGACACCACATCAACCGACATTGCATACAACATGTGGCAGGTCGAGGTCAATCTCATCAGCAAGATCAACCGATGGAGCCTTGTTGAGCTGGGATATTACTACAGCCCCTACCGTGTTTCCACCGATTCCTTCTATTCCAGAGAGTTCCGCCAGGAAGTGTCCGGATCCACCTCCCGCTATTATGCCGGATCCACCTGGACCACCGCCTGGATCTTCGATCTGTCACTTCCCAACCGTCACAACAATATCGCTCCGGTCGGCTGGCGCGGCCTGCTGCGCTACAGTTACGAACCCAGTGAACTGCTTGATTCCTACGATATCCGCGACGGGACACTCATACCGGTCTACAAAGAATACAACAACCACTCGGTAGAAGCAGATCTGCGGCTGGGCTTTGTACTGCGTAAACAGCGATTTAATATGCGAACTCGCTTTTTCACCTATTTTGACAGTCCGGATGAATTTTTCTATCTGGATTATATCGGCGGGTTGATCGGGATGCGCAGTTATCCGTTTTTCGCCCTCGGCGGAACCACCACCGCTTTTTCACAGTTCTCCTGGTTTATTCCACTTAAAACTGATATCTACCGGCAAATGGGCCGCCTGACACTTGACAAGGTCTTTCTTCGTCTTTTCGCCGAGGCTGGCAATGGCTGGGGCGGTCCGCTCGACATTGACAAGTCCATTAAAACCGGAGTCGGAGCAGAATTGCGGATTGGCATGAATTCGTACTACTTTTTCCCTACGAGCTTTTTCCTGAGCAGCGCCTACGGATTTAATTCATACGATTTACAGCTGCCTGATGCGTTTATTACTGAAACTGCCACCGGTCGCGTCTCCTATGGCAACCAGATTTTGCTTAATTTTGGCATTTTATTTGATTTTGAATTCTGATGAATACGTACTTGTAATCGTTACCCCGGGCTGTCAACATGATCTATTCCAGATTTTCCTCACATACTACCTTACGTAATACCGCCATCGCGGCTCTTGTTACAGCCCTTCTTCTGATCGTGCCGGCTTCCGCTGCGGCTCAAATGATGAGGAATGCGTCAGTTTTGACATCGACAATGACATCGGCAATGACATCGGAATCGGAATCGGCAACAACATCGACACCTGCATCGGCATCCTACCCACACGAATCCCCAACCTTGTCACAGGCCGATCTCCGTCTGTCACCCATACTGCCGGGTCCCCGGTATATCACCGGTGCTGATATGAATGGCAACAGCTGGAATTCCGGATTCATGCGCACCATCAACACCAATCCGGGGTACGCATTCCTGGCATCTGCAGTTGTTCCGGGACTGGGTCAGGCAGCAAACCGGCAATGGTGGAAAACGGCGATCTTTGTCGCGGTCGAAGCATCAGCGATCGGTATCTACATACACCGGGAGAATCGCGGCCGGGACGGTGAACGGTATTATGAGGAGTTCGGAAATGCAAACTGGAGCGTAGTCCAGTATGCTCAGTACCTGGTCACGTATCATGGCGATGAGCACGGCAAATCATTCCAGGATCTGCTTACAGACACAGGACGTAACATATACACCGAAGGTGAACCGTTCGGCGGCATCGATCCGGCTTATGACATCAATATCGACTGGAATCTGATCAATATCCACGACCTGCGTGAAGCCGAACGCAACAGTTTCTATGCTACCGGTTATGCGTTTTCTCACGACCTGCCGGATTACGGCTCCCAGCAATATTACGAACTGATGAGCAAGTATTTTCAGTTCGGACCGGGATGGCGCGAATGGGACATCACACGCACCGACCAGTTCAACATCGATGACGGCACAATGCCCGAGCAATTCTGGTATCATGCCCGGGTAGGTTTTGACTTCAATGACGATCTCAGCGTAGCCCGCAACATGCTGACCCTGCTCGTAGCCAATCACTTCTTCGCCGCTTTTGATGCCTTTTTTACACAGAAAATGAGAACGGCACGCATGCAGCCCACCGCCTCCATGGAATACGGCCTGCGCCCAACATTCGGGTTCCATTTACGTTTTTAAAAAAAAGAGAGTAATTTCTGCGAGAAGCAAATACCAAATAACATGAACAAAGCATCCCGTTTTCTGATCAATTTTTTTACAGACCGTAAGCTCTATTACCTGCTTGCAGGATTGATCCTTTTAGGTGTAGTCTCCCTGATTGCCATAGACCGCATCATCATGCCGGCGTATACCAATTACGGGCACGGCATCACTGTTCCCGATATCACCAGAATGCCTCTTGAGGAAGCAGCCGAAAAGCTCGAATCCCGCGGACTGCGGCATGAACTTGTCGCAAAACGGTCAAATGAGGCCTTCCCGCCCGATTTTGTCATTGATCAGACACCCAACGCAGGGATGATCGTCAAGCCAAACCGGAAAATCTACATCACCATAAACACCACTTCCACACCAACTGTCGAGGTACCGGATGTCCAGGATCTCTCTCTCCGCAATGCTACCATTCAACTGGAAAATTCCGGCCTTCAGCTGGGTAATGTCACCTATGAATCATCCCGTTTCCGCAACAGCGTCCTGCGTCAGTCCATCCCGTCCGGCCGACGGGTGGTCCAGAATACATCCGTAGATCTCATTGTTGGCGACGGACTTGGAAGTTCCAGAGTACGTGTTCCCGACATTGCCAACATGCATCTGACCGAGGCGCAAAATGCACTTCTTGAAGCCGGACTGCGCGTGGGAACCATCCATTTCGAGGCAACCGACCGGGTGGCGCCAAATACCGTACTCAGCTACGATCCCGATGACGAGCCAAATGTATTTGAGGGTACCGCTATCGATCTCATCGTTTCTGTAAGTCCCAGTGAAGATGAGGAAGAGGAGACCGGTCCGCTCATCATTGACGAATCGGAAGCCGACCCGGCAGAGGAGCCGGAACGTGATCCCGAAACCAACACTGATTTCCAGGAGTAACCGGAAATAACCACTAGACCACTATCTTCTGCCATGAACAAGCTGTTCAAAAGTCCACTCCCTATTATCGCCCCATCGATACTTGCCGCCAACTTCAAGAACCTGGAAAAAGATATTGAGCAGGCGGTGAATGGTGGTGCACCCTGGATACACTGTGACATCATGGACGGGCATTTTGTCCCGAACATCAGCTTTGGACCAGCCGTTGTTGAAACCGTAAACACCATCACCGATGCCTTCCTCGATGTGCATCTCATGATAAGTGAACCCGACCGCTATATTGCAGATTTTGCCAAAGCCGGCGCCGACCTCATAACAGTGCACATTGAAACCTGCAATCATATTCACCGGACATTGCAGCAAATTCGGGAGCATGGCTGCCACACCGGAGTAGCAGTCAATCCCGGAACAACACTATCGTCATTGCGCGCCATTTTGAATCAAGTTGACATGGTCCTACTGATGACGGTAAACCCCGGTTTCGGCGGACAGAAATACATAGAATACAGCTATGAGCGCTTAAGGGCACTGCGGCTGGTTCGCGAAGAACTCCAGTGCAATTTCTATATCGAAGTGGATGGCGGCGTGGGCCGTGACAATGCCCGCGATATAGCCGATGCCGGAGCTGATGTCCTCGTTGCCGGAAGCAGCGTATTCAAAAGCAATGACATTGCCGGTGAAGTGCAGGCCCTGCGGAATGATGCAACCTCCGGATATCGTTCTATGTATGTATAACCCAAACCTCTGAATATCACTTGACAAATACCATCATACCACAAGCAGAACATCTGGAAACCAAATCTATCTTCATTGACAACGTGGATCCGGTCGTCGTCTTCGGTCTGAATGATCGCATTGTCAAACGGGTCGACGAAGCTTTCGGAGAAAGCAAGCTTATCGTTCGGGGAAACGAAATCAAGGTTACCGGTCCGCCCGAACAGTTTGAGGCCATTGAAGCCATAATAAAGGAACTTATCCGGCTCGCCCGAAGAAACGGCGCCGTCACCGATAATGACCTCTCTACTTTGCTCGCCCTGCAGAAAAGCGACCGGCTGCTCAGACAGGTAACCATTTCACCTGACGAAACCCTGCTGCACACTACAACCGGCGCTCCTGTCATTGCCCGGACCCCAAATCAGAAGGTGATCGTAAAAGCTTCCAATGAAAATGACATAGTATTCACCATCGGACCGGCTGGAACCGGCAAGACCTATACCTCGGTCGCCCTTGCTGTCCGGGCTCTCAAAGAGCGCCAGGTGAAAAAAATTGTTCTTGTGCGACCTGCCGTGGAAGCAGGTGAAAGCCTGGGCTTTCTGCCCGGAAACCTCCGGGAAAAGATAGACCCCTATCTTCGGCCGCTTTATGATGCCCTGGAGGAAATGATGGATTTCGACAAGCTTGAAATGAATCTGAGCAAAAACATCATTGAAATTGCTCCACTGGCATACATGCGCGGACGCACCCTCAATAACGCCTTTGTAATTCTGGATGAAGCACAGAATGCCACTCAGACGCAGATGAAAATGTTTCTGACGCGGCTTGGCGTTAACAGTAAAGCGATCATCACCGGAGACCTCACACAGACCGATCTCCCAAAAAATGAGCATTCCGGCCTCAAGACCATCCAGCATATCCTGGAAAAAATCAAAGGTATCGCCTTCGTTTACATGGACCAGAACGATGTAGTCCGACATAAGCTTATCCGTGACATTATCGAAGCCTATGACCGCTACGAGGAGAAGCTGGACCAGAAGAAGGAAGCCGATAGGGACCAGAAGCCGTCAGAATCATGATCGCTGCGCTCTTCGAGGGCACCTATTCTGTCGGTGGTGAAGGCAGGTTTGTTTCCATCACACCAGATGAAAAACCCCGAAAAGGTGAATTCAAACTGGGAATCAATCCCTTTCTGATACGCACTGATTCCTTCACCGCACTGATCGACGCCGGACTTGGTCCGTTCAACAGCAATCCGCAGGACCACTATTCACTGCTCACAAATAACCTGAGCAAACATAATTGCGCCCCCGAAGACATCCAGCATGTCTACTGCAGCCATACTCACCTCGATCACATCGGCGGACTGCTCAGCGAGCGGTATGGCACTTATGAACTTACCTTTCCGAATGCGGTCATCTGGCTGTCGGGCAGAGACTGGCAGCGGTTTGTGGAAGAGGCCGACAGCAGTGACGAGCAGGAAGTGCTGCGCTGGGCAATTTACCTGGAAACCCACGCCGACCTGCGATTCATTGAAAACCATACACCAGAACCGGATTTCATCACCATGAAGACCATTGGCGGACATACCGAATTCCACCAGGGCATTTTTTATCGTAACGGCGCAGAAAAAGCAATGATGCTCGGAGATGTGCTCGGACGTCCCGAAGCCATCAACCGGAAATTTACAGCAAAATTCGACTTCGACGGGGAAAAAAGTCAGAAGAACAGGGATATGTATTTGCGAAAGGCTCTGGAAGAGAAGTACTTTATCCTGACGTACCACGGTTATAGCGGAGCTATCTCCGCCCTGAAACGATATGATGAAAAAAAAGGATATGAAGTCGAGCAAATCAGATCATCCGTCATTGGAAGAACTACTTGATTCAGCCATCGAAATTCTTCATCGCAAGGGCATTGGAACCCCGGATTGCACCATTATACTCGGATCCGGACTGGGCATGTTCACCAAAGTTATTAAAAATCCTGTCATTGTTCCCTATTCCGACATCCCCGGTTTTCCGTCCACGAGTGTAGCCGGGCACGATGGGGCACTCTATTTCGGCGATATCAGCAACCGCAAGGTACTGGCCTGGTCCGGCCGGTTTCATTATTATGAAGGGCACCCATTCGATCGAACCATCCTGCCTGTTCGCTTTGCCAATGCGTTGGGCTGCAATGCTCTTTTGGTGACAAACGCCGCGGGTGGCATCAATTACCGGTTCCGTGTGGGGGATCTTATGCTCATTGATGATATCATCAGTCTGCCGGTAAAAATCAGTCTGCACGATCAGCGATTCCACCAGCGCTACGCAAATGACGATCTGGTTGGAGACGTAACCCGGCTGGCTGCCAGTGCAGGCATATCTGTAACGCGCGGCTGCTATCTTTACGCCAAAGGTCCGACCTACGAAACCAAAGCCGAGATCCGATCTTTCCGGATCATGGGAGCCGATGCGGTCGGCATGTCCACAGCAGCCGAACTTTATGAAGCCATCCGGCTGGAAATGTCATGTCTTGGCATCTCACTGATCACCAACCTCGCCACCGGTGTAAGCAAGGAGAAACTTGATCACAGCGAGATTGCGGAAGCGGCCAGTCTCAGAGAGAAGGATCTGATTGAACTGATCTCGCGCCTCATTGCCGATGAGGACAGTCCGCTTTACAAGCCTGAATACCGCTTCAGATAGTTATTCAGCTTCACTTTTTTACGAGCGCTCTCACTGCTCATGTAGCGTATTTTTCCGAATATCTGCCGCTCCGGGCCCCACGCTCTGTCAAACCGTCCAAAAATCCAGAATATGCCTGAATAGCTGTTGGGATCACGTCCGTCGATCGCATAATAATTATTCAGGTCGATCAAGTATTCCAGTGCTGCCTGCGGATCGGCAGTCCACTCCAGCACTTTCTTGCCCCACAGCATCCTGAGATAATTGTGGATACGTCCCTCCTCCCTGAGTTGCGTCTGGGCCGCATTCCAAACAGGATCGTGCGTTCGGGATGCGGCGAGTTCCTCGTAGGTATACATATGTTCGCGATGGTCACCGGAATGATCCGAAAGTGTTTCACGCGCCCAGGAGGGCAAGGAATCGAACTGATCGTATTCCGGAGTATGCCATGCAAAATGGAACCCTGTCTCCCGCCAGGTGATGATCTCATCGAGAAATGATTCGATGGATGGATGTCCGCCAAAAAAACCGTTGCGCTTGCCTCCAACAGGCCGGGCATCGTCAATGTCCCAACCACCGGGCTGCATGGCAAAAGCTTCCCTCACAATTTCAAAGGCCGAGATCTTGCCAATATGCAGCCAGGGACTCAGTCTGCTGGTTCGCTCCTTGTCCGGGTCATTGCGGTCCTCATCATAGCTCAGTAGATCGCCTCCGGCAAACGCATCAAGACGCTCAAGAGCCGCCTCACGTGTCCCTTTGATGTCAACAGGACCAATACTTTTATTCAAACTGGAAAGGCCACCTACAAAATCCGCAATACTTGTGGCCGATTCAAGCCGCTTCAGTCCGGTTTCCTGCTTTTCCATGATCGCCTCCGGCAAATCCGGACGCCCATGGTCCTGCAACCCTTTCAACGGATATTCCAGCGGCGGATGTTCCCAGCACTCACGGAACACTTTTTGCATCAATTGACGAAAAATAAATGCAGAATACGGCGCTTTCCCGGACAGGGCCATCGGGATGATGCCATTCGAATCGATGGTGTGAAACGGAATTGAAAGTTCATTCTCGAGCTTTTCATTTCGTTCGCGCATGATGAAAACGGGGTACTCATCGGATATGAGAATCGCCGCCCTGCTGCAAAGGTCGCGAACCAGCTTGCCATAACTCCCGCCTTGCTGCTCCGGATAGGGTATATATGTGACCGTCTCCGAATTCCTGAGCTGCCCTGCATGTTCGGCCATGCCCTCCAGAATAAAAGTGGAAGTGCGGGCCGTCGCCCACGGATAGTCGCTGGCAAGCCCCTCCAGAATCACCAGCGGACGCCCGATCCTGTTGGCGTATGCAACGGCGTACTCCAACGCGAAATTATAGTGCAGCCTGCGGTTGATCTGCATCCAATAGAGCACATATCCGCCATCTGCCTGTCCGCTGACACGAATATTTTTTCGGTATGAGTTAATGTTCTTCATAATTTTTTCCCGGCTGTAACACCTCAGCTGTTTTTCTTGCTTGCATGATTTTTCTGATCGTACCGTTTCAGGCTTTCAACGAATGTTCCAGACATCATTCGAACCTCCTCTTTTTCTTTCTCGCTTTTTTTATTCCATGTCTTCAGCATGAAACCGATACGTGGATTCTTATTGAGATGCTTCTGCTCACGATCGATAAAAGACCAATAAAGATAGTTGAACGGACAGGCATCCTTGCCGGTCCGGTCCTGAACCCGGAACCGGCAGCCACTGCAGTAGTCACTCATCTTCCGGATATAGTTGCCACCCGCAATATAGGGTTTGGATGCCAGCACTCCCCCATCAGCAAATGTGGACATCCCGAGAACATTGGGAAGCACCACCCACTCGTGGGCATCCACGAAACCGAGCCAGAACCACTTAAAAAGGGCATAGGGATCGGATTCAGTCAGATTGCTGAAATTACTGAGCACCATAAGACGCTGGATATGATGGGCGTATCCATGTTCCCTGACACTCTGAACACTTTCGCGCAGACATTTCATATTCGTATCAGCACTCCAGTATAATTCCGGAAGAGGGCTATCATACAAGAAAAAATTGGACTTGCGTACTTCCGGCATCATCGCTTCATAATAGATCCGGATATACTCGCGCCATCCCAGTATTTGACGGACAAAACCTTCCACAGAATTCAGCGGCAGCTTGTTTTTCGTTGATAATGCATCGTTATTGGATGCTTTCTTATCCTTTACCGATTCGTCAGCCGCTTCATACGCCTCCAGCGCTGCCTCGCAAACCTCGCGCGCCGTCAGTATGCCCAGATTCAAATATGGTGACAGCAGCGAGTGAAACAAAAAAGGCTCACCTGCCGCCATGGCATCCTGATACGGACCAAATCCAGACAGCCTGTTAGCAATAAAGTCATCCAGGACTTCCAAAGCCTGTTCACGGGTTACTGCATAGGCAAATCCGTCCGATAAACCGAAATGCTTCGGGAAGCGATCTTCGATCTCCATGATGACATCACGGGTCACCTCATCCGGCGTAAATGCAGTCAGGGATGGCGTTTCAATTCGATCCGGAAATGGTTGCCGGTTTTCATCATCAAAATTCCATTTACCACCGACAGGTTTGCCGCCTTTCATGAGATACCCTGTCTGCCTGCGCATTTCTCGATAGAAATACTCCATGCGATATCCCGACTGCACCTTGCCGGACCACCGGGATGGATCAGCAATAAAGAAATGGTTGGGAATGATCTCAAACCGATATCCGGCCTCTGCATTCAGCGCTTCAAGTTGTTTTCGCGGAGTGTATTCGGCAGGCTGCATACAAGTTATGACAGCGTTCCTGTTCGATTCGAGATACCCGCGAAGCGCTTCGGCAGCAGTCTTGTCTGTCTGAAGATATGTCACCGGAAATCCTGATTCGACCGCCTCCAGGGCAAAATGACGACGAGCACTCCATTCCAAAATCAGTTTTTTCTTGTGAAAGGGCAAAGATGAGGCATCAGTGATCGATTCTATCAGAACAAGTTCAGGTTTTTCCCTTGTGAGTCGTTCAGGAAAGGCTTGCAGATTCAATTGATCCTGATGTACATACAGATATGTTCCAGACTTTTTTGTATTTCCATTTTTGGAATGTTTGTCCAGTGTTTCCTGGAAATTGTACGTTTTGCTCATGTTGAGTCGTCGTTACACGTTTGTCTACAGGACCACTATTGACACCCTTTTCGTATTCATCGCATTTCCCGCATCCAACACATTTCCCGCATTCAACACTTATATCCAACTGAAAGATGAATCCGGTGAATTTCGTTCCGTACAACATGCCGGCAGCCCCCGCTAAAAACCATCCGTTCTGAAACAATACCTCCCTTTGTAGCGTAAGACATTGAAAAACACCCACAGACAAATTGAAAACACATGGAAATGACAAGAAGACTTACAAAATCCGCAACAGACAAGGTCCTTCTCGGGGTTTGCGGAGGCATCGCAGAATATCTGGGCTGGGACAGCACTCTGGTCCGCATCATATTTGTACTTGCAGCCATTTTTGGATTTGGTTCATTTGTTCTATTTTATCTGATCCTCGCTGTAATCATGCCACGTTGACAGCGAACTGCAAACACAATGTAACCATGTATGAAAGTCGGCATCATCGGTCCTGAGCCCATGGCCCTGACCTGGGAGCAGCATCTCAGGTTTATCACAGGGGTGCATGAGGTTGTCATGGCCCGAAGCATTGATTTGCTGGATGATGTGACCGCGTGTCTTATTCTCAACGATGCTTCCTCCGCAGATACCGACACCCATCAGCTCAAAACTGCACTCAAACGCGGTTTTCACATTCTTTGGGTGGCGCCACTGCCCACAGACCACCGGGAAATCCGGGACTGGTTTGAGGCCTCCCAGGAATCTTCCGCTATCGTCATGTTCTCGATGTGGTCTCACTATTCTCCTGCCACGCAATGGCTGTTCAACCACATCACCCCGCCCGGCAAGCTCCATATCCACAGGGAATGGGCGGGTCCGAGGTACACTCCGGATTCCAGAACCCTCTACAGGATCCTTCTCGAGGAGGTATCCCTGTGCCTGGAATGGAGCAGAAGCCATTTGGTCCGTTTTGAAGGCGATGTACACATCCCTTCCGATCATGGCACGGCCAGCCCTGACATGCAGCAGCTGCACCTTCGCTTTGGCAATGGCACTTCCGGTTCCATTTTTTTAAATCCATACGGACTCGAAAACCGGCATTCCCGCTTTTTCATCGGAAATAAAATGGCGGCCGTCTGCCAGATCAATGAACAGCTTATCAAAAAATGGATGCGCGATGGCGCAGAGCAGGATACACCCGAGGTCATGCGGTTTGACTACAGGGAGCCTGCCCGCCACTTGCTCTCCCACTTCATACGCTCTGTAAGGACGGGTTGCAAACCCGTTTTCGGCATCAGCGAACTCCGGCAGCTTGCAAGCGTCATAGAGAAATTCCACAACCACTGAGAATCAGGAAAAACCCGCTGAAACATCTCCTTAGCATCCGGGTTCAAGGGAAATGCAATAAAAAATAAAAATCGTCTGCAAGCATTTCGGAAGTCAGACGTTATCCTCCCAATTGCTTTTTCGACTATGAAATCGTTGTAAAATCTGCTATTCTTACAAGGATGCAACAAAACCAATAATTAACGCTCTCATGAAACAACTGACATTTTATATCTCCTCATTATTTCTTTTTGTCGCTCTATGGAGTTGCAACGGCAACGGAACCACGATAACCGAAGACGGTCTTGAAATCACTGACACCGAAATCGGAACAGGTGAAGAGGCCAGGGTCAACGACTTTTTAACCATCCACTTCAGAGGTTCACTTGAAGATGGAAGCGTCTTTGAGTCCACATTCGAACGCGACGAACCGATCGTGGTTCAGGTTGGAGCAGGACAGCTCCCAATCCAGGGCTGGGACGAAGGTATGATCGGTATGCGTGAAGGTGGTAAGCGCTCGCTCGTCATCCCGCCAAATCTTGCATTTGGCGATCAGGGTGTGGATGGATTTATACCCGGCGGCGAAAACATCCACATGGAAATCGAACTTGTATCCATCATGAAGCCCCCGACACCCTGGGATATCGATGAAACCGCCCTTGAAACCAAGGAAAGCGGCCTCCAGTATTATGTTCATGAAGAAGGCGGAGGTGCAAAACCCGAAGCCGGTGATATGGTTTCCGTGCATTACTCAGGATACCTCGAGGACGGTACCATGTTCGACAGCTCAACTCTGAGGGATCAACCGTTTGTGTTCGAAGTTGGACAAGGTCAGGTTATACCCGGTTGGGATGAAGGCCTGCTGGACATGAGTGTCGGTGAGAAAAGAACTCTCGTGATCCCTCCGGAACTGGGCTATGGCGAACGAGGTGCCGGACAGGTCATTCCACCCAATGCCATCATTGTCTTTGATGTTGAGCTACTTGATATCAACTGATTCCCGATCCATTTATCACCGTTAATTCACTACAGAACCGTCATGGCCGCATCCATAGTCCGTTTCCGTCAGGTTGACGCCTTTACCCGTAAACCGTTCACCGGGAATCCGGCCGGTGTCGTCTCAGATGCAGAACATCTGAATGCAACGGATATGCAGAATATTGCACGTGAGATCAATGTATCGGAAACGGTCTTCATTCTTCCCCCCGACAGTGAAAAAAGCGATCTGAAGCTTCGCTGGTTTACTCCAACTCAGGAGGTGGATCTATGCGGCCACGCTACGATCGCCGCATTTCATGTTCTGGCGGAGGAGGGAAAGTTCGGGCTGCAGGTCAATGAGCCACAGTCTTTTCTCGTGGAGACCCGTGTTGGCGTGCTGACGGTAGATGTTGAGTGGTTCGACCTTCGACCCTACATCAAACTCACTATTCCGCCTCCGCAATTCTTCCCATATCCGGGAGATATCCGCTATCTTTGCGGGGCCCTTGGCCTTGCTGACATTGAACTCAGCCAGAAGGTCAAACCACAGATCACCGGAAACGGATTATGCTATGTTCCGGTACGAAACCTGGAAAGCCTTGAAACCCTTGAACCCAATCAGCATCTGCTGCGAAAGCTCAATGAACGACATGATCTGAATGGCTTCGCAGTGGTCACAACGGACACAGGTGATCTGGAAGAGGACTGGGTGATGCGGTTTTTTGCTCCTTCCCTGGGTATCATAGAAGATCCTGTCACCGGAACGGCTAACGGCCCTATGGCGGCATTTCTCTGGGAAAACGGATTTCTGGACCGGAACAAGAAACATTTCTCGTTTCGGGCTCTTCAGGGTGATAATATCAACCGCCCGGGTATTGTTCATGTAAGCATGATGATCAAGGATGGCAAAGTAAGCATGATCCAGATTGCCGGCGAAGCTGTTTCTGTAATAGACGGCAGCATCCGGCTTCGCGGAGAATCAGCAGGCAGCTTTTAAATGGCTGTTGGAACTTCTCCGATGTACCCGAAGGAGTGCTGTGAGTAATAATTATCCATGTCATCAGATCGTATATCCATGAATATTGCACCGGAGCTGGAAGACCGGTGGGACCGGTTAAAAAAAAATGCACAACGCGGTTTGATGGAGTGCCTGGGCATCAGTATCACAGACCTGCAGCACGGTTATGTAAAAGCATCCATGCCGGTTGATGAGCCAGTCAAACAGCCTTTCGGACTATTGCACGGGGGTGCATCGGTTGCTCTGGCGGAAACAGTTGCCTCTCTGGGCAGTGCAATGCTCATTGATCCCGGGAATGAGCGGGCAGCCGGAATGGAAATCAACGCCAATCACCTCCGCCCGGTCAGGGACGGAGTCGTTCATGCCGCCGCATCACTCATACACCGGGGCAGCCGGATTCACGTTTGGGAAATACGGATCAGCGACGACCGCGAGCGTCTGGTGTGTATCAGCCGCTGTACCGTCGCCATCACACCGGCATGATCACTGTTCCCTGGATCTAAACGCCTCATGTGCCTGGTCAGACAGGGATTCGAATACGGAATACATAACCGGAACGATTACCAGCGTAAGGAATGTGGCAAACAAAAGGCCACTGATGATCGTGATGCCCATCGGCCCCCAGAACTGTGTGCTTTCCGTCCCAAACTGAAACGCCGGATCCATAGTAGTAAGCAATCCGATATAGTCGATATCGATCCCGAATGTAAGTGGAATAAGACCAAGGATGGTTGTGAACGCGGTCAGTAAAACCGGTCGCAGACGGATCGAGCCCGCCTCGATAATTGCCTCCATACGCGGCATCCCTTTGTCTATAAGCTGCTTGATGTACTCCACAAGCACAATGTTGTTGATACACACAATACCAGCCAGACTGATGACACCGACAAAAACCATAACACTGAACTCCGTCCGGGTTACAATGAGTCCGAGGATAACTCCGAGCAGACTGAGGCCAACGGCAATCATTATGATAAATGGAATGATGAGGCTGTTGAATTTGGCGAGCAGTACCAGGAAAATCAGCACGAAACTGATGAGCAGCGCCATCGTCAGAAAACTGAAGCTCTCATCCTGGTCCTCGCTCTCACCGGTATACTTCATGGTGTAACCCGCCGGCAGTGAGGCCCGGTAATCCTCAAGATGATCCTGAACATCCATGAGCACCTGAGGCCCGCTGAAACCCGGTCCGGCATCCGCCTCAACGATTGCAGTACGGAGCAGATCGAGTCGTGTAATGCGTCCGGGCCCGATCCCCTCCTCAAAATCAGCAACCGAAACCAGCGGTATCTGCTGACCCATCTGATTGATCGTCAGATCACGCAGCTTGTCGAGATCATCGCGATCCACCTCGCGCAAACGCACCACGATGTCGTATTCATCCTCGCCGTCACGGTAGGTACTGGCATCCAGACCGTTGACAGCAATCCGCACTGTCTGTGCTATGTCCGCCAACGAGAGGCCATACTGCCGGGCTCTTTCGTGATCAATGCGAATATTATACTCTGGAAGTCCGCCGCTGACATTATCACGGACATCCACCATGCCCGGAATTTGTCCGGTGTATTGCGCTTCACGCAGCCTTTGGCTCACCTCCCTGGTCATCCGTTCCACCTGCTGAAAATCCGGTCCCGATATCTCGATATTGACCGGCGAACCGGTTGGCGGTCCCATTTCCTGCCCCTGGACCTGGATCCGGGCATCAGGTATCTCTCCGATCACATCACGAATCTTGGCCAGAGTCCTGCTGCTGGATTCCCTGCGATCCGAAAAGTCAACCATATTCAGTGAAATCCGCGCTCTTTCAGGACTCGGTATGCCGGCTCCGAATCCGCCGGTAGCCGCAATACCTACATTCACCTGAATGTTCTTGACGCTTTCCCTGGTATCCGGACTCTCTTCGAGCAAGGCGTCCAGCCGGTTTTGGATCTCCCGCACCATCTCATTGGTGGCATCCACGTTCATGCCAAGAGGTCCCTCGATATTTATATCGATCCGGTTGGGATCGGTATCGGGAAAGAAATTGAGTCCTGTTGGGGTCAGGTTAAATACCAGAAGAATGGCAAAAAGCGCACCAAAAGCGGAGTTGAGCAGACGGGCTCTGTTGTCCGACAGAATGATCGGAGTTTTACGGGTGCGAAACATGCCGAGAAAGCCGACAACCATCACAAAAATCGGTATGCTCATCACGGTCATAACAATCGGCAGCGTAAGATGGGCACCTCTGAGTGAGAAACCGAACAGGGTCAGCAGGAAGATAACTCCAACTATGGCGCCTCCGATCACACTCCGCTTGCCACCAAGAAAAATCGACTCCATGGTATGTATGATGATGCCGGCAATTCCGATAACGAGTGACAGAACCCCCAATAAAAGAATCGGTGCGGTCGCAGCCGGCAAAGATGCCGGGCCGATTTGGATTACAGGAGCTGACAGAAAAGCAGAAAGAACGCCACCGGCTATCAAAAGAAGAAAACCCAGTGTAAATGCCGACAGACTGAACATATTTCTCAGATAGGCATTCCGCACTTTGTAATTTCTCTGCAGCATCCAGCCAAGAAATGACTTGTAGCCTTCAATAAATGCTGGCAGAAACTGTCCAGTAAAGACAATGCTCAGCGGCTTTACTATCAGCCGGTATGTAATCGTAAAAAAGAGGACTACCAGAAGCAGCACGATCAGAGTTATGTAGTTGTTGATGCCCACAACCGCAGCAATAATGATAACTCCGGCCCATATGGCAGCTTTGGTAAGCCGGCTTTTCTTTTTCTTCTTCTCCGTATCAAGCTTCACAAAGAAACCGGTCAGCGCCGGATAAATCACCAGTGCGATAAACAACGAGCATAACAGTACTATAATGAGTGTCATCGGCAGATATCCCATGAACTTGCCGATGATGCCAGGCCAGAAGAGCAGCGGCAGAAAAGCCGCTACCAGTGTTGCTGTGGACGCCAGCAGGGCATAGCCGACTTCATTGGCACCAAGGCGTGCCGCCTCAAACCGCTCGTTGCCCAGCTCCCGGAAACGGTAGATATTCTCCACGATCACCACGGAGTTGTCCACCAGCAGGCCCAAAGCGATAATCAAGCTGAACAGTATCACAAAATTGATGGTAAGCCCCATAAGCGTCATCACCAAAAACCCGGTAAAAATAGCCAGGGGAACCGCTGTTCCAACCAAAAGGGCATTGCGGATTCCCAGGAAGAAGACCAGCACCAGCACGACAAACAGCATCCCGCTGATGATGCTGTTCTCCAGGTCGGTGATCAGACTCTGAATATCATCACTGGCATCATTGGTCAGTACTATCTGCGTTCCGGCCGGAAAACCGAAGGAATCAAGGATTTCATTCACCTGTTCAGAGATCTCCAGGATATTGGAACCTGTTCTCTGTTTGATATCGAGGCTGATCACCGGATTTTCCAGGATTTCGTCCTTGGGAATCGGGATGAGATCACCGTTATCATCCTCAATCCGGAATGCGGTAAGGCGCGCATAACTTTCCCGGTCCTTGAATCCATAAACCACCTCGGCCAGATCCCGCATGTAGACCATGCCCATCGGTTTTGGCCCATTTCCACCTCCACCGCCCCCTCCGCCTTGCGGTGCAAAGACTACCAGATCCTTGATTTCATCCGGGTGCTGAAACTCACCTGTAATTCGGAGCAGGTACGATAAACGGCCCACATCCACATTGCCGCCGGGAATGGTGAGATTCTGACTCTGAATGGCCCCGATAATTTGCTGAAATGATACATTATATCCTTTAAGGGCATTCAAATCGACATTGACCTGAACCTCCCGCTCAAGTCCGCCAATGATATCCACTTCCCGGACACCGGTGATCGTCTCCAGTTCATCTTCCAGCCGTTCGGCAATCTGTGTCAGTTGGGCCAGTGAATAATCGGCCGCCAGGTTGACCGTCATTATGGGAAAATCATCAATGCTGAACTCCGTGATAATCGGATCCTCTGCATCAGTGGGCAGCTCCGAACGAGCCATATCCACCTGTTCGCGCACCCGCTGGCTCGCCACGATGTTTGCCACACTCAAGTCAAACTCAACGACAATGCTGCTGAACCCCTCAAATGTGGTGGAGGTGATCTGACTGACCCCCTCAATTCCCTGCAATTCACGCTCCAGCGGCTGGGTTACCAGCGACTCCATGTCGGCCGGTCCAATACCAGGATAAATGGTGCTGATGATAAATAAGGGAATATCGATTGATGGAGCCGATTCCTTGGGAATGGTGATGTAGGAATAGAGTCCGGCGACAATAAGAATTCCCGTTACGACGAGAATCAGTGTCCTGTTCTTAATGGCTTGTTCAATTACTTTCATGGAGCTGGAGGCGGTTATGTGCTCAAAAACTGTCTAATATGTTATTTTATATCTATTCCTTATAATTCCGGATAGAAGCCGCATTATATTATTGATACTGCTGATAATCCCGGCGGTTCTGTATCCGGACCAGGTCACCGTCACTCACATTGGTTTGCCCGGTTACAATAACGATATCTCCGGAATTCAAACCCTCCTCAATCACAATCAGTGCCCCGGATGCGGCCCCGGTGACAACTCTTCGAGCCTCGGCTTTATTAAAATCACCCTCCTTATTGACCACAAACAGTTGCATACCGTCTTCATCCCGCACCAGTGCGGAGCGCGGAACAATCAGGACATCATCCAGCACCCTTCGCGTAACCAACAGATTCACCACCATTTCAGGCTTTAGCAGCATCTCCGAATTATCCATCACAATTTCAATCGGAAATGTGCGTGTCTCCGGGATTATCAGGCTTCCGGCATAGCGCACCTTGCCCTGCAATTCTCCCCCGCCATAGGATGCCAGCCGGACCGTTACCGGAGTACCCTCGCGAATGTCATTGATGTATCTTTCAGGCACACCGGCATTGATGCGGATCCGGTCAAGATTGACCAGCCGGAGCACGGGTATGCCCGGATTCACAAGCTCGCCGGCACTGACCATCCGGTCCTCGATCCTGCCGTCAAACGGTGCCGTTATTCTTGAATCACTCAGCTGCTTTTCAGCCTGCTCGAGCTGCGATCTTGCCTGATCACGCTGTGTGCGTATCTGGTTGTACTGCAGCGTGCTGATAATCGAATCCCTCAGCAGTGGCTCCTGGCGTTGCAGTGCATCTTCTGCAAGTTCGTAATTGGCGCGGGCCATTTCCAGCGAGGAGCGTACCATGCGGTCGTCAAGGCTTACCAGTTCCTGCCCCTGACGAACTTGTGTTCCGCGATCGGCAATGGTGTGCACCCTGCCGGATACCTCCGCCGAAATAATGGCATCCTCCATTGCTTCAACCGTTCCGGTAACCCTCACCACTTCTGTGAATGAGCGAAACTCGGTGTCCAAAGTTTCAACGACCACTTCACGAGCCCGGATATCATTGTTTCCGTTATTGTTTTCCTGATCGCATGCCACAAACAGAGCAGCCATTATACATATCGGTGCGATCCTTTTCATTGCATTCATGTTGATAATCCTGGTTGATGTATTGTATACTATTCGTAAAACGTATCGGGATGGCTACAACTGGTCAATTGAGGTTCCCAAAACCAGCTCAAAGCGGCTTGCCGCCAGTAGATAATCATGCACTGAAGCCAGATAGGAGAGCCTGCTCTGGTCAAGCAGCATCGACGCCTGGCGCTCTTCCAGGTTATTGCCCACTCCTTCCATAAGGCGGGTGCGGGCGAAATCATAATTCATCTCTGCCTGCTCGATGTTGCGCCGCTGGCTCTCGATGCGGCGTTCGGCCGTCCGCAGGTTGCGCAGGGCCTGATCCACCTCGACACGTATGGCGTTCGAGAGATAATCATGACGAAGCTCACTTTTTCGTGTCTCAATCCGGCTTTGTTCCAGGCGGGCCCTGTTCTGAAATCCGGTGAAAATACTCCAGCTTACATTGATACCCACGGCAACATTCGGATTCCAGTATGTATCATGAAAAAAACTGCGGTTTTCACTGCTGAACCGGAACGGATTATCCGGAGCTGCCGGGTCCGGGCCAATAACGGTTCGGTTGTCGGGAACTCTTCCGATATAATCCATATTGGCAAATGCACTAACAACCGGTCTGTACGATGAGCGACTGATCCGTTCATTGATGCGATTTATTTCGATGAAACCATCTGCCTGTTTGAGATCCGGACGAAACTCTTTTGCAATGGAAACAGCCTCGTCCAGCGTCAGATCACCAACCGGCTGCATTGCTGCCATGTTCAAATCCCCGGCAAGGCGGACAGGCTGGGCCGGATCCAGATTCAGGATCAGGTTGATGTTCTTTTTTGCCAGCTCCGCTTGATTTTCCGCTGCAATAAGCTCCGTTTCCAGGTTGACAAGCTCTACCTCGGCACTCAGTTTTTCATATCGTGATGCTAGGCCTTGTTCCACAGTTCGCGACACATCCTCAACCGTTCTGCGGAGCCGATCCACACTGCTGCGAAGTACTTCTACCTGCTGCCAGGCAAGCAGCGCAGAGAAATAGGCGCGGCGCACCTCATCTATGACCACCTGACGCTCACGGCGTACCGCATCCTCACTCAGTTCCTTGAACTGCTCTGCACCCTGAATGGCTGCAAATGCCGACCCGTTGAAGAGGGTCTGGGTAATACTAAGTGACAGCACAAACTGGTTGTCAACACTGAAGGGATCATCATCCATGAAAGGCGGAGTGATTCCGGCGTCCTCGTACCCCTGCATCTGCCGGTCCATGTACTCCCCGAATGTCAATTGCTCCCTTCCTTCCAGCCTGGCCTCCTCATTGTATCTGAGCCAGCCGATAGCCCCGAAATCAGCAAAAAGCTCTTCTGCCCCGCTGCCTGCAAAGGGGTTGGCAGTGACCAGGTTTCTGGTGTAATTACCCATTGCGTTTACATGGGGATAGACATTGCCCCAGGCTTCCCGAACCTGCTGGTTGGCCATCTCTCTGTCCAGAAGCACTTCGCGCAGACCGAAGTTGTTTTCCAGTGCGATATGAACGGCTTCGTCTAGGGTCAGGGTTAACGTATCGTTCACGGCGGTGAATCTTCCATGGGAATCGACCGGCCCAGTTACCGCCAGGATCACCAGAACCACCGGCAGACATACGCGGCTTCTCAGAAAAAGCAAATGTTCAGATTGCGTGAATTGCTTTAAAAAAGTGCGGACACCGGCGATCAGCCAGAATGGCTTCAATAAATTACACATAAAAAAACCGTCTTTAGTACGTATACGATAATAATTTGGAAAAACTTCATTTGTCATTGACCAACCGAGATCCACGGGAACGTATGGATCCATACATACCCATTGCTTTTAATGTCCCGAAAAAACAGAACAATTCAATCAATTGATTAACAGCAGTGTTTCAGTGAACGTTTCAGGCTCACGATTCTTTTGTCATTTGGTCAAACAGACATGAAAGATGATCCTTGAGCCTTTTTTTCATTGCCTCCTTCGATGCCTTTTCTATACCCAGAAACGGGAAGCCATCTTCAAACATGAACAAGTTCACCAAATAACTTTCGACCGTCGAGCTGAACGTTAATACGCTTAATTCGATATCAATGTTTCGCAGATATCCACTCTTTTTTGCCTTGATTAACACCTCCATAAACATGCCGTGAACTTCAAGCATGGTCTTCTGCAGGTCTTTGAGGATATCCGGACGCTGATTCAGCAGTCCGATCTCTCTGATTGCAATAATAACGGGTTTCGGATTCTCGAAAGAATAATCGACAAATGCGAAAAGGAATTTTCGGAATGTGGACACTGCGTGATCCTGTTCTCTGGTAATCTGTTCGAGCAGCCGTTTGACATCAGCCGAATGACGATCGATGAGTGCCTTGAGAAGCTGCTCCTTGGAGCCAAAGTAATAGGATATCATGGCAACATTTACACCGGCTTTCTCTGCTATCATTCGAGTAGTCGTGCTCCGATATCCTTTTACAGCGATCAGTTCTTCTGCTGCATCCAGTATTGCTATTTTTTTATCGGCCATCTGTTGAATACTGTGTGGTGTAATTTATTTCGGTGATAACTGTTTCACTCTTTACCAATGAGTTTGAAAGAAAAACTGCAGCAATACCAGGCAGCTACCGGAGTTGCACTAAATAACCCCGTTTTCCACCGGACACATACTGCGAAGCTTTTCATACCGGTATATCCCGGTATTGTGCCCGTCGTTCCAGAATATCTGGATCGCATAGTTTCCCACCTGCTGGATACGCGTTATCGACCGGTTGCGATCTGACACTTCCAAAAAGATTTCGGGATTCACAGGCGCACCCATTTTTTCATGACCACCCTGACAAAAAACACAGGGACATGCGCGCCTCAGACCTTCCAAAGGATATCGGCTGTGGTGACCGTCAGCCCAGGAAATCTGAAGCTCCTGTATTTCCGAATTAACGGTTATTTTCTTTATCTGATACTTCGCTTCCATTGATCAACCGAATCTCACCTGTAAGTTTATATACTACAACCTTCTGATTAACCAATATTAATCAATCAGAAACTGAAAAAACATCCCGGAACCATGCCGGAAGAAATACTTAAAACCCTGACAGAACCTGCTTTTTCCCGATACACCGACAAGGGCTCACGCTTTTATGCCTGCGCGTATCCGGTAATGGATCAGCATGCCATTGACACCCGGAGGTCCGAAATTGCGGGAAAATACCCGGATGCCACGCATCACTGCTATGCATGGAGGTACGACCCCTTCAATCCGCAGGAATTTACCCAGGATGACGGAGAACCTTCCGGAACGGCCGGACTCCCCATCCTTGGTGTGATCAAATCCGAATCACTGGTAAATGTACTGATAATTGTGGCCAGATACTTTGGTGGAACCAAACTGGGCAAGCCCGGGTTGATACACGCTTACAGGGAAGCGGCTGTCCTGGCCATCAGCTCCGTTGACAAAACATGTCTCGACCGTTTCGTTCCATTTGTCATTCATTATTCATATGAACAGGAAAACCGGATCCGTGAATTCATAAACCGGTACCGGATGAAAATAGCTCAAGAGCAATATCTTGAAACAGTGACCATGACTGTTTATTGTAAAGCTGCCGATGCTCCTGAACTGCGCGGCATTCTGGATCACTTTAACTACCTTGGGATTGCGTTTCAGCAAAAGCCGGAGTGTTTCCGGTCGGTCGATACTGTCTGAAATGTCTGATACAATGCACAGGGATCAACGAATACACATACCATACTCATGAAAATATATACAAAAACCGGAGATAGCGGAGAAACATCACTTTTTGGAGGTCAGCGAGTCTCAAAAAACCATTCCCGCATTGATGCGTACGGTACAGTGGATGAGCTTAATTCCGTCATTGGTCTGGCCAGGACAGCCGATCCCAACCCGGTTATTGATGCGATATTGGGACGCATACAAAGTGAACTGTTTGTGCTTGGGGCCGATCTGGCCACACCTCCGGAAAAAAATGCACAGATAGACCGGATCGGTCAGGATCATGTCCAAAAGCTGGAAGAGGATATCGATCAATTGGAACAGAACCTGAATCCCCTCAAATCATTCATTTTGCCCGGCGGATCACCAGGTGCCGCTTATCTTCATCTTGCACGAACGGTTTGCAGAAGAGCTGAGCGCACCAGTTTTTCCTGCCGCCAGTCTGAAATAATTTCAGACGAAGCGCTTTTCTTTCTGAACCGGTTGTCGGATCTTCTTTTTGTGATGGCCAGATACCAGAATAAATCCAAAAACATCAAAGATGTCGTCTGGAAAGCACGATAGCATACTACGTTTGTAATGCACACCACGATATTGCGGCCATGGGTCTAACCAACAAGCAAAAAAAATATATCCGGGATAACTACCGGAATAAAAATACAGATCAGCTTTCCCGTGAGCTGAAAATTGACCGGGAGAACATTCTGGAGTACGTCAATACAATAGAACCTGCGGCAGAAGGTAGCAAAAAGATTGTCTTCTTAACCGTGGCCTTGCTCATTCCCGTTTTATTCTTTTTCGTGCTTGAAGGCTCGCTTCGGCTGTTCAACTACCGGGGGGACACTCGTCTTTTTCTCTTTCCGGAAGAATATTTTGAGGGGGATTACGGTTTTGCCAACAAAAACTTTAATGCCCGATACTTTTTCAATGTGCAAAACTTGCCCGGCTTCTCCAATGACGCCTTTCTGAGGCAGAAGCCTGACACTTCTTTCCGCGTTTTTGCCATGGGCGGATCAACTACCGCCGGCTATCCGTACGGATTCAATGCAACCTTTTCCAGGGTCACGGAAGATGCACTTCGGGATGTGCTGCCCGGCCGGCATGTGGAGATCATAAACCTTGGGGCATCGGCAGTCAACAGTTACGCACTCTATGACCAGATACCGGAAATCATGGAGCATGAACCCGATGCCATTTTCATCTATACCGGCCATAATGAATTCTATGGCGCCCTCGGGGTCGGTTCCAGTGAACAGTTCGGGGCCTTTCCGGGCTTCGTACGCACTTACCTGAAACTTCAGCGCCTTAAAACATTCATGCTTCTTCGTGACGGCATCGCGACAGCTTCCCGATGGATTGCCACGGGTCTGATGGGACAACAGCATCCAGCGGGTAACGGCACGCTGATGCAGCGCATGGTCCGGGATCAGACCATTACACTGGACAGCCCGGCATTCGGATATGGTAAAAACCAGTTTCAAAGCAATCTGGATATTATTTTGTCAAGCTTTCGGAAAGAGGGAATCCCGGTTTTCATATCGAGCATTTCAAGTAACATCAGAGAACAGGAACCCTTCGTTTCCATTGAAACCCCGGAACATCCTCCCGCAAATCAGATCTATGAAGAGGCTGCCACATACTATCGAGAGGGCGAATACGAGCGAGCCTACGAACTGTTTGCCTATGCAAAAGATCTGGATGGCTTGAAATTCCGGGCACCTGAGGTATTTAATGAAATCATACGGGAGAAAGCTTCCAAACACAATGCTTATTATGTCCCGGCATACGAAATCATGAGAGGTCACAGTGAAAACCGGATCATCGGCCTCGATCTTATGCTGGAGCATCTTCATCCGAATAAAACGGGCTATTTTCTCATTGGCAGAACATTTTATGATACCGTTGCCGAAAGTGGTATTCTTGATGATGATGCTGATTATTCCCTGCTGAGAAACTGGGACGAATATCATCAGGGCATGCTTGTAACTGAACTGGATGATCGTATTGCCGGGCACCGGGTGCGGCTGCTAACCGCCGGATGGCCGTTTACGACCAGTCAGCCACCAGACGGCTACCCCGGCAGATACCAGCCTGAAAACAGGATCGACCGCCTGGCATTCGAGGTGGTTCATACCAATAAACGCTGGGATCAGGCCAAACTTGATTTAGCAGAATATTTTATTGAAAATGGATATCTGGAACAGGCGCTTGCCGAATACAAGAGCCTGATCAGAGATCAGCCTTATAACCATTCCCCTCATGTTTTCGCCGGAAGGCTGCTGCTTCAGTTGATGAATGATTTTGAACGCTCCAGACCTCATTTTGAGAATGCCTGGCGAATCAATCCTTCCAACTTCGCCGCAAGAATGCTTGGCTCCATTGAGGTAAACGACGGGAACTTTGAACGTGGAATTTCACTTTTAGAAGAAGCACTTGAATTCAATCCAAATGATGTACAGGCCATGTTCAATTTGTCTGGTGCACAGGCTCTTAACGGGGATCTCGAATCCGCATACGACACCGCACAGAGACTGGAACAGAAGCAGCCCGACTTTCCCGGTCTGCAGGAATGGATGCGGCAGCTGCAGTCCTGGCTGCACCGGGGCAGCTGATTTCCGGAGATTCTTTTTTTGAAATAGAGAAAATTTATTGCTAAATAGTAGCACTACCAGTTTTATCAAAGCGCAACTCATCAATAATGAACCGTACAATTCTTCTTCTGACTCTGCTTGCACTGATGTTGGTATCCTGCGATGCCTGGTCAGATAACCCACGCTCAACCTCCAAATCTGACCGGCATTCCGCGACAGATACCGAATCCGCGGAATCGGAATCCAGAGATATGGAAGCGGCAGAAAAGGAACCGGTGCGTAACGTCTTCGGAATTGATGAGAGCCTTGAAACTGTAACCCACACGATCCGGCGCAACGAATCCCTTTCAGCCATTCTTCGCAGACATGGACTCTCATCTCAGGATATCCATGATATGAGCCGGGCCTCATCCGGTGTTTTTGATGTACGCAGAATGCGTGCGGGACGTCCTCTCCATATTTATTCCCGAACAGACAGCACTGGAAGTGATAAAGTTGCCTTTGTGATATACGAAGATAGTGCCGCTGATTTTATCCGTTTCAGTCTATCCGATTCCGTTTTTGTACAACGCGACACAAAACCTGTTGAAATCAGGACCCGCCAGGTCAGTGGCAGTATTACCAGTTCACTCTACCAGACCATGCGCGATATAGACGTAAATCCGCAGCTCACCAACCGGCTTGCCGATGTTTACGCCTGGCAGGTTGATTTTTATCGCATCCAGTCGGGGGATCATTTCAAGGTTTTGTTTGAAGAACAGCTTATTGGCGGGGAAGTTGCGGAAATTGGCCGTATTATCGCAGCTGTCTTCACACACCGCAACCAGGATTATTACGCTTTTCATTACAGGCAGAATGGCATAGATGAATACTATGACGAGGAAGGCAATTCGCTGAGACGTCAATTCATGGCAGCACCGCTGGACTACACACGCATCAGTTCGCGATTTACCAACCGGCGGTATCATCCTGTTCTGAAACGGAGTATGCCTCATCACGGAACCGATTATGCTGCTCCGGTGGGCACTCCGATCCGGGCGGTGGGTGACGGTACAATCACCGTGGCGCGATATGACCGGAATAATGGTAATTACATCCGGGTCCGGCACAACAGTGTATATGAAACCGGCTACCTGCACATGTCCCGTTTCGCCAGTGGAATGCAACCCGGGACTCAGGTAAAACAGGGGCAGATCATAGGCTATGTCGGGCAAACGGGTCTTGCAACCGGCCCCCACCTCTGCTTCAGGTTCTGGCAGCACGGCCGGCCCGTCGACCCGCGAAATATCGACCTTCCTCCCGCAGATCCCATTCAGGACGAGCACCGTGCACCGTTCGCTTCACGTAAGGAGCAATTGCTGAAGAAACTGGAAATTGACCCGGATACGGTTCTGGACCGACCCGCAATTTTCGCTATTCAAATTGGTTACAACGGTGTACTTTCGAACCAGGGCCTCTATGGTGGTTCTGATACCGGAGAGCTGTAGGCAGAATCATTCAAAGCGATAAAACGTACGCTATGTCAAAAAATATCATTCTCATTACCGGCGCCAGCCGGGGAATCGGGTATGCAACCGCTCGTTATCTTGCCGGACAAAAGCATCAGGTACTGGCAACGGCAAGGTCCGAAGAATCCCTTGAAAAACTTAAATCTTCACACTCCAGACGTATCGATTATGTTGCATGTGATCTGCTGGATGCAGGATCCATTCAAAAAATAATTGATTATGTGAGGGATCAGAATGTGGTCATCCAGGCATTGATTCACAATGCAGGAGGTCTGATCAACAAACCATTCCGCGAACTGACCGACCAGGACTGGAACACAATGTGGAATATGAATGTACTATCAGCAGTGAGGCTGCTCCGGGCTCTGCTTCCCTTCTTTACGAAACAGTCCCACATCGTAACCATCGGAAGTATGGGTGGATTTCAGGGCAGTTCCAAATTCGCAGGTCTCTCGGCATACAGTACCAGCAAGGGTGCCCTGAGCATCTGGAGTGAATGCATGGCAGCTGAATTGAAGGATCAGGGCATCTCTGTCAACTGCCTCAGTCTGGGTGCTGTTCAGACTGAAATGTTCCAATCGGCATTTCCGGGCGTCAAAGCCCCGGTAAAGCCGGACGAAATGGCCGGGTTTATCGGTGAGTTTGCTCTTAACGGCCATACATTCATGAATGGTAAAGTGCTTCCGGTTACACTCGGAGATCCCTGATTGCAGATAACAGTCAGAATCCGTTATTTTTTGATACCTCATAGTACTGACACCATCCTCCCGGAAACTATTGAACCGTGTTATCATGCACAGAATAAAACTTGTTACAGCGATTTCCATCCTGTTTTTGCTTCTGCTTTTCACCTCCATTCAACAGACCCGGGCCCAAGCACTACGAATCGTTACCATTAACACATTTACCGGAGCACTCACAGGTGCAGCGCTTGGTGGTGCTACCATCGCATTGCAAAATGAGTACGATCAATACCCCCTGCGATTCGGACTGGGTCTTGGCACTATTCTCGGACTGGGTACCGGTTTCTATGATCTGTCACGGTCCGCCAGCGATCACGGCTATTATGTAAACGGCCTCATCAGCTCAGCCAATACCACGGGCACCATCATTTTACTGGATACATTCTACGGTGCGGCAACCGGGGCAATTGTTGGTGTTGCTGTGAGCCTGATGAGCAAAGATTCTGATATTGTGAAAGGCCTCCAGTATGGCGGCGGAGCCGGTGCATGGGTTGGATTTGCCTTCGGACTTGTAGATGCATTTACACTAAGCACGTCCGGAAATTATGACAGTTTCTATGAGAATTATACTCACCGAAACCGCATGCCTGCGGGTCTTGTAGAACTTCGCTCCCTCAATGATCAGTATGTCCTCGGCTTCCTGAATCCTGTTGTGCTTCACACGGTGGAAAGCAAAGGCAATGGTGACCTGTCAGCCCGAGCGCATCTCGGTGTTGAATTTACAAGGCTGAACATCTCTTTTTAACCGGTCATTTCAGCTTGATTCCGGTTCTTTCTTCTTTCCCATCGTGAGCAGGATGCTCCTGACCGTTTCCATGTTGCCGGCCAGTGATGGACGAAATCCGTCATTCAGATAGTTCCATTCCTTCGGGGGAACCCCCATGCGGATTCCAGACGGATCAATAATAAAGCCTGTTTTACCGGCAATCACCTCCCTGAAGTCTCTGAGATCCTGTTCGTCAACGATTCCCTCCAGCAACGGCATTTGCTGCATCAGCTCAGGAATTACAGGCGGCGGAGTGATCCAGATTGGGGGGTTTTTACAGTTCTGTATGATCGCCGATTCAATGGCATTGATATTCTCCCAGAATTCGGCAAGTGATACCAGGGTACGGCCCGTAGTAAGATGCAGGCGCATCGCATCCTGGCTACCGAGAGCTACAAAAACCCAATCAGGACTTTTAGCCATTACATCACGCTCGAGTCTGCGCAGAGCGTCAGCTGAAATTGAATCAGTGATGCTGGCATCGATGTACCGGAATTTGGCCTTGGGGACTACCATGTCCAACACATTACGCAAAATATTAAACCAGCTCTGACGATCATCGGTTACACTGTCACCGATGACTGCAATGGTATCATCCGGTTTGAAGGGAAGCCTTTCCGCATTTTCAAGCAGTGCAGAATCCTTCAGAATCTCTTCTGCGGCCTGCCGTACCTGTACGTCAAAACTTTCCCGGATTTTAATGAAATTTTCGGAATCAATACCTATGAAATCAGCAACGGCTTCGGGATCCTGAACTCCCTGAAACAGTGGAAATCGTTTTTCGATATTGGAAAACTGAACCAAATACTCAAGCAGAGCTTCCTTTTCTTCCTGTTTCATTTTATTCTCTTGTTAAAAGGAACTATGTTATGATTTTAATCAATAAACCGATCTCTCCATGCTCAGTAATGCATTCTTGTTTACAGCATCTTTCGCAAACAAGCGTTAAATGGTGTAATTGAAAATATAGCTCACGTAGCGGTTGCGAGCAACTCCTTTACCAGTCTGGGAGTACCAACTGCTGCACTTGCATGAATAAATCGCACATTGGATTGAAACCGGTATTCCGGCACCACCGGATCAATGACATAAATTGGAGAATGCTCGGGAACCAGATCAACCAAACCGGCTGCCGGATAGACCACAAGAGAGGTTCCTATTATCAACAATTTATTGCATGTAGCAACTTCGAGAGCGGCCAGTTCCATCATGGGCACCATTTCACCAAACCAGACGATATGCGGACGCAATTGCCGGCCTTTTTCATCAAGGTCACCCAACCGGATATCCCTGTATCCGATATCCCATATTGGCTCCCCGGAATCAACCGGGCGCGCTTTCGTTAGCTCGCCATGCAGGTGGATCACCCTTTGGGAACCAGCACGCTCATGAAGGTCATCGACATTTTGTGTTATAATCGTTACTTCATATTCTTTCTCAAGCTCTACCAGTGCTTTATGCCCCGCATTGGGTGAGGCGTTCTTCAGATGCCGGCGGCGCGTATTATAAAACTCCAGGACCTTTTCAGGATCCCGGTACCAGCCCTCGATTGAGGCAACTTCCATTACATCATGACCTTCCCATAACCCGCCTGAATCACGAAATGTGTTGATCCCGCTCTCGGCACTGATTCCCGCACCAGTAAGTACAACAAGCTTTTCTTTATCCATAAAAATACATATATTAAAATTTATATATCATTATATATGATAATCGTTACTTATTTATTCTTTAAAAAATAAAATTATTCCAAACCTTCCAAATAATGATTAAAGCAACCCTGAAATCAGATCCAAAATTTTTAACAAATGTTGAAATTGAAGAGCATATCCAGATTCTTGACGAACCCGTCTCACTGGGTGGCAACAACCAGGGGCCTACGCCTGTCCAAAGTGTCTATGCGGCATTGGCTGGATGCATATGCATGACCTTGAGGATGTATGCCGATGGGAAAAAAATGCCGCTGGAACAAATATATGTAACCGTTAAGGCTGAAAAAAAACCTGTCGAAGATGATGATGATCGCTTCCGGGACAATCCCGAAATGATAGACAAAGGCAAGGTTCGCTTCATTCATGCGGATGTGCAAGTCACCGGCGACCTGAGTCCCGAAAATATCAAAAAACTTGATGTCATCGCCGGCAAATGCCCTGTTCACAAAATGCTTAAACTTGGGGCATACATTACCCATGAAACATCACTGGCTGCCATCGAAGACACACTCGAGTATGCGTGATTCTCCGGCGATTTGAACGTGCAACGAATATGGCATGCGGAAAAGTGCCGGGACAGCATTATGCTTTGACAAACCCGAACCAGTCCCCATCCTGGTCAATCGACTCGGCAGGGATGGTTTCTCCTGTATGATGCACTGCTTCCAGGAGATTACCGATGTCGGTCGTTAGAATCTCCAGAGTGTTGTGTATCAAGTGGCTATTGAAACCCCGCTCTCCCAGTTGAATGACCATATTCATGGAGACGGTATAGCCTAACATTTTTCCAAGGATTACCTGCTTTCGCTGGCTCAGACTCTGATCAATGGTAACGTCCGCATATTTTTTGATGTACTCCGATGCTTTGCTGGTTAGCTCATAGCTTTTCAGATAATCATAAAGGCTGGTAAGCCCGGCCTTCCTCATCTTCTTCAGAACAGACTCTGTAATCTGTTGATAGAGGATATCATTGGAGCCTTCAAATATCTGAAACGGCCGGCTGTCAATTATTCCGCGTCCGGCCATATGGTCCATGCGATAACCATTTGCACCCACCAGCTGAAGGAAGGATTGAGAGGCGTCCTGCATCATATCCGTTACAACGGACTTGATCGAGTTGGCGGGAACATCTTCCAGCGAAAGATCCTTCGTAATTGCCGCGTGTTCACTTGTATAATTGCACATGGCTGAACAGGACGTAAACCAGGACTGTATTCTGACGATCCGCTCTTTGACCTGATCATAGTGCAACAGGCTTTTCCCACCGACATTGCGGGTTTTTACATGTTCGAGCGAGTCATCCATAATGCGGCGCAGAAAACCCATGGCCATTCCGGGAAATTGCAGACGGCTCCGGTGCAACATATCCAGCATCATTTTGATACCGGTTGAGGGTGGCTGCAGACGAAAGCTCCCCGGTACATGAGCGTTGATTTTATTTCGGCCGTACGGCAACATATACAAGCCCAGATTGTCAAAATACTCTTCCACTTCGACGCCCGGGTTTCTTGAATCATGAATAAAAAAATCAATATCCCTGGCCAGTGTTCCATCAGCTTTCTGTCGCCTGGCAGTGAGCAGCCAATAGTCCGCCCAGCCTGTTAATCCCCCCCAGTGTTTCGTGCCTTTGATGCGGTATCCGTTGTTTTCATTTTGAAAACAGGTCTGCATGTGAAGGGCATCGGATCCGTAACCGGGCTCTGTAATCATGAGTCCACCCATTGCATGTTCATTGGTAAATCGCTCCATAACAGTTGCCGCAACATTGGTATGTGCATAGCGGGTTACAGGCTGTATGAACAGTGCCCCATTGATTCCCATCATGAGGGAAAGCGGCAGAGATTCGTATGAGGAGGCTTCAAGCATGCTGAGACATTCTCTGACCTCTCCTCCAAACCCTCCATGTTCTTCAGAAATGAAGACATTAAGCGGGTGGCATTGCATAATATCCCGCATCATCATAGGAGGAATCCCACGTTTCACGCTTACATTCCGGTGGTTCTGTGATTCGCGAAATAGTTTGTTCAGGACGGTTCGGTAATGCGTGATAAAATCAGCATATAATTGATGCCGGTTAGTTGTACTCGATTGGTCCAATTGCAAAACAGGAATATTAGGTTATTGTTTGTAGTGTTTTTTCCTCTGGAATGAAGGTTACTGAAAATACCCATTTTAATAAAATCATGCATTCTGCATGATGTCCGCTGTGTATCCGGAATGATGTTTATGGGTTTTTGATGGGCATTTCATGGATATTACATGAGCATTCCACATGTATGTATGTTTTATACACATAAGAATATATCATTATTTCTGATTTCATAGAACCTCCAGGGAATGGATAGCGTTCCTTTTCACCGGTAATTGAAGATAGAAGGTGAATTCATTGCCACACGAGTATCTCTGGAAGAAGGAAAATTATTCAGGAAGCGTGTTCCGGAGAGACTTCAAGGAGTTCCTCCGTCATAAAACCAGAAGCGGCCCGCTGCAGATACACTGATCGGCAGGGGCCGCCTGAAGGGGGGGGGTAAAAAAAAGATGATGAGGCGACGACCTACTCTTCCGCTTTGGGCAG
>SLKA01000009.1 GCA_007134845.1 Balneolales bacterium | reverse complement strand
TGTCATAGCCAGTGTGGGTTTAGGATGTTTGAGGTATCCTAAAAAATAAAAAAGTCCGGGTTACCGGTCTCACACTGGCTGTTTTTTTTTAAAACAATCGTTTTGGACAGAAGTGATATGTTTTTATTCAAACCGGCGTTTTAGACTGGAGTCCGCAGTTACGTATTCCAACTATTTTTCGTATTTTAACAAGCTTATCACCAGAAGAGAAATAACGCTTTATTGATGAAGAACATTCGAAATTTTTGCATAATCGCTCACATTGATCATGGTAAATCGACGCTTGCTGACCGCCTGCTGGAACGCACCGGTGCGATTACCGAACGCGATATGCAGGAGCAAATTCTGGATGATATGGATCTGGAACGGGAGCGGGGCATCACGATAAAAAGTCATGCCATAAAAATGGACTACACCGCCACCGACGGACAAACCTACTTTTTTAACCTCATTGACACTCCCGGTCACGTGGATTTCGCCTACGAAGTTTCGCGGGCGCTCAAAGCGTGTGAAGGTGCGCTGCTGATTGTGGATGCCACCCAGGGGGTCGAGGCACAGACGATATCCAACCTTTACCAGGCGATAGACCAGAATCTGGAAATTATTCCGGTGATCAACAAAATCGATCTGCCCGGCGCCGATGTGGAGGGCATCTCCCAGCAAATCATCGATCTGATCGGTTGCACCATGGATGAGATCATCCCGGTATCGGGGAAAACAGGTGAAGGAGTGGAGGTTTTACTTGAGGAGATCGTTCTGCGTGTTCCGCCACCGACAGGAAATCCTGAAAAACCACTCAAAGCCCTGATTTTCGACTCTGTCTTCAACACCTATCGCGGGTCGATTGTTTATGTCCGCATTATGGACGGAACCCTGCGCAAAGGGGAAAAAATCCGGTTTATGGCTACAAAGCGGGATTATGAAGCGGATGAAATCGGGTATTTGCGCATTAAAATGGCTCCGGCGGACATACTTTCTGCCGGGGAGGTGGGCTATATCATCGGCAATGTGAAGTCGCTTGAAGACACCAAAGTGGGGGATACGGTGACAGCCTTTTCCAACATGGCCACCGTACCCATACCAGGCTACAAGGAGGTGAAGCCGAAGGTGTTCAGCGGCATATACCCTATCAACAGCGAAGATTTCGAAAGTCTGCGGACCGCCCTCGAAAAACTGCAGCTCAACGATGCATCACTGCAGTACATCCCGGAGACCTCTGTGGCACTCGGCTTCGGCTTCCGCGCCGGATTTCTCGGCATGCTGCACATGGAGATCATCCAGGAGCGGCTGGACCGTGAATTCGACATGGATATCATTACCACGGTCCCCAACGTGGAGTATGTCGTTGAGACCACCGACGGCAAGAAGGTGATCGTGGACAACCCCACTGATATGCCGCCGCCCGGCCGCATTGAGCGGGTGATGGAGCCCTACATCAAAGCTCAGATCATCACGCCGGCCGAGTATATCGGACAGGTGATGAAGCTGTGCCAGGAAAAGCGCGGGTCCTATGTAAACACCATATATCTGGATGCCAAGCGGGTCGATATCACCTATGAACTGCCGCTGGCCGAGATCGTTTTTGACTTTTATGACAAGCTCAAGAGCCAGACGCGCGGATATGCCTCACTGGATTATGACCTGATTGAAAACCGGCCCGGTCAGCTCGTCAAGCTGGATATTCTGCTGAATGGTGATTCGGTCGATGCGCTGTCCTGTATAGTGCATCGCGACAAGGCCTATGAATGGGGCCGGCGGCTGTGCGGCAAACTCAAGAAACTGATTCCACGCCAGATGTACGAGGTGATCATCCAGGCTGCTATCGGCACCAAGGTGATCTCACGTGACACGGTTCGGGCGTTGCGCAAGGATGTGACGGCCAAATGTTACGGCGGTGACATCACCCGGAAGCGAAAACTTCTCGAAAAGCAGAAGGAGGGAAAGAAGCGTATGAAGCAGGTTGGTACCGTTGAGATACCCCAGGAAGCGTTTCTGGCCGTTCTTTCAATGGATAACGACTAACAAACTGTCAAACGAATGCTTATTTCCTTATTCTCCTGTTTGTTTTCCTCAGACAACCTTCGCAATCTTGCGTTCAGGTTCGGAGTGATGCTGACCGGATGCCTGCTTATGCCGGCCGTCAGTTTAGTGGCATCGGATACACAACAACCGGGGACGTCGTCCATGACGCCGCTGGTAATGAACCTGACGATGAACTTGACGATGAATCCGGCCTCAGAGACGAACCAGCCGCGCGACCTTCTCGCAGAACCGGAGATAGTGAAGATTGAAAGAAGCGATCGTGCTGCGTTTCAGCGGCGTTTCCGCGATGTACAGTGGACGGGTGCAGGGTTCGAGGGCAGCACGGTGATCGACCGCATCCCCACGCGTGAGCTGCGCGCACGGCTTCAGAAAGTGTACGGCGATCCCTCACAAAAACTTAAAGATCTAATTGACGGAAACGATTTCCGTCCGGGTCATTATATTCAGTTCGAGTACTGGTTCGTTATCAACGACGAAATACCCTTGATGGTTCTGGATATTGACGGGCCTTTTGGCAACGGACTGGTATTTGCAGGTGCCAGCAGGTATGTGGATCTGATGCCGGAGATAAAACGGACATTCTCGGGTAAGCTGATGAACATCACCGGGCTGGCGGAATACGAAGATCATTACTACGAAATCAATGACCAGCAGTGGTACCTGGTCCGGTATCACGACGGGAGCTTTGAAAGTGAAAAAGTTACCCGTCCGAGAACCCTGAAATAAGTTATTATCACACTAACAAAACATTACCGAGTTGGCTGACAAAAAAGAAGAGAACCGGAACAAGCGGCAGGCCCGCAGGCAGGCACTTGAAAACAGGACCAGGCAGGAAACCACTCAGGCGAAATCATGGGCCCGGGAGTGGCTGGATGCCCTCATTTTTGCTGCTATTGCAGCCCTCATCATCCGTGCGCTTTTTCTGGAGGCGTTCCGGATTCCGACACCTTCCATGGAATCGACCCTGCTTACCGGTGACTTTCTGCTGGTTTCAAAGGTGCATTACGGGGCACGGACCCCCATGACGCTGGGCATCCCGTTTACAGGCATGTATGTCCGGGGACTTGAACTTCCCTGGTTTCGCCTTCCCGGTTTCATGGATGTACGCAGAAGCGATATCCTCGTGTTCAATTATCCGGTGGATGACGATGCCGTTTCTCAAAAAACTAATTATATCAAACGTGCTGTGGCTGTTGCCGGGGATACATTGGGCATCCGGGACAAGGTGATCTACATCAACCATCAGCCGGAAATCCCCGAGGAGACCTTTGAGCAGCACTATGAGGTGACAGTTCGCGAGAGACTGAGACTGAGCCCCAGCAAGGTGCGTTCAGCGGGCGGACAGGTGCTGCCGTCACCGGGCGATCGCTATCGCATCAATATGACGACGGCTGTAGCAGTGGAGATGGCAACCTGGCCCGAGATCGAGCGGGTGGAGCCGCTTGTGCTTCCGATCTCATTCAATGACTATGCCCGTCAGCCGTTCACTTTTACCCAGGGGTTTCGCGGCAATTATCATCATATGCCTGATATTGTAATTCCGTTTGAAGGACAGACGGTTACACTATCCGATCTGAACTGGCATATCTACAACGATATTGTGACTCGCTTCGAAGACAATGAGGTCACGCGGGCCGGCGACCGGTTTGTGATCAACGGCGATACCACCAGTCAGTATACCATCCAGCAGGATTATTACTTCATGATCGGGGACAGCCGTGACAACAGCGAAGACAGTCGTTTCTGGGGTTTTGTGCCGGATGATCATGTCGTGGGCCGCGCATGGATCATTTATTTCTCCTGGGACGGGGAGCGGATGCTGCCGAGACTTCGCCGGTTGCTAAACCGGATCAATTGAACTCGGAATGGGATTAAAAACCAAATCTGAAATGACATGCGATTTACGGAAGCAGGAAACCGTCAACCCGGGCTGATTTTCCTTGTTTTCAGCCTGTTGTTCATAGCCGGATATGGCAATCCGGCACCAAATGTCTCCGGTCAAAACGCTGTCGGACACGCATCCGGGCCGGATTCTCTGAAAGTGTTGCTTATCACCGGGCAGCACACACATGACTGGGAAGATACAACACCTATCCTGGCTGAATATTTCGAGGTTTCTGACCGTTTTGAGATTGATTTACTGATCTCCCCGGCTAAAAATGAGGATATTTCGGCTTTCAATGCTCCTTTTTCTCAGTACGATGTAGTGGTATCCAACTATAACGGTGCCTTGTGGCCGGAGCCAATGCGGGATGATTTTGAAGAATACGTCAGTTCGGGTGGAGGATTTGTCGTGGTGCACGCTGCCAACAATGCCTTTCCGGAATGGGAAGAATATAACAGGATGACCGGTCTTGGAGGTTGGGGAGGACGTGACGAGACATCCGGCCCATATATCCGTTTTCGCAACGGAGAATTCATAGCCGATCACGACACGCCCGGGCGGGGTGGCAAGCACGGCCCCAGGCACGAATTCCGGATCGACAACCGCAGACCGGATCATCCGGTCATGAATGGGTTGCCGGGATCGTGGATGCATGCCGAAGATGAACTCTATGAATTATTGCGCGGGCCTGCCGAAAATCTGACGGTTCTTGCCACGGCCTACTCGGGACCTGAAAATAACGGGTCAGGTGAGCATGAGCCCATGATAATGACGATCAAATACGGAAGCGGCCGCGTTTTTCACACTACGTTAGGGCACCATGCTGTTGCCATGAGTTGTGTCGGGTTCAGGACCATACTGTTGCGCGGCAGTGAATGGGCGGCTACCGGCAAGGTGACCCAGCCTGTTTCGGAAGATTTTCCAAAATAGACTCGGCATACTTGAAAATCACATTTCTTGGCAATCCATGCAGATGTCAAGAAACATCATGATCTTACAAAGTCTGCAGAAATGAATCCAGAAACTGAGCACCGAATTCCATTTGATGAAATACTGGAAGTATTAGAGGAGAAACTGCTGACGCGAAATTTTACCAGTGAGGATGCGAAGCTGAGTGCACGGTTATTCACTGAAGCCTCTTGCGACGGAGTATATTCTCATGGTCTCAATCGTTTTCCCTTGTATGTTGAATTTATCGACAAGGGTTTTATCAAAGTTCGCAACAAGCCCGAACTGATATCAAGAAATGGTGTTCTGGAACAGTGGAATGGACATCTTGGGCCGGGAAATGTCAATGCATTCAGATCTGTGGAACGAGCCGTGAGCCTGGCACGCGAATACGGTGTGGGGTGTGTGGCGCTTTCCAATACCAACCATTGGATGCGGGGAGGAACCTATGGATGGAAGGCTGCAGACGAAGGATGCCTTGCAATAATGTGGTCAAATACCACAGGGAACATGCCACCCTGGGGAGGCATCAGGCCAACCATTGGGAATAATCCACTGGTTATGGCTGTACCCCGTTCTGCCGGACATGTGGTACTGGATATGTCCCAAACGTTGTTTTCGTTTGGGAAACTTTCCGAGTACAAAAACAGAGGTGCTCAATTGCCGTTGGAAGGAGGCTACAATCAGGAGGGGAAACTGACGAGAGACCCTGCTGAAATCCTGGCCACCATGCGCCCGCTGCCGATCGGTTATTGGAAAGGGTCCGGACTTTCGATTATGCTGGATATTTTTGCCACCATACTTTCCGGAGGAAAAAGCACAATGGAGTTAAGCAGGAAAGAATATGAGTATGGGGTGTCTCAGGTTTTCATAGTCATTGATCCCGGGTCTGAAGTATTCCACGAATCAAGAGAAATATTACTGGATCAGATTTTAAATGACATAAAGAATACTCCATCAGCAAATTCGAATCAACCTGTTCGATATCCGGGTGAGAGAACATTCGGAATCCGCAGTGAAAATTTAAGCCAGGGCATCCCTGTACAAAAAGAGGTCTGGAAACGCATCCGTTATTTGTAGAGGACTTTAATTTCGTGTATGGCTCCCATCATAATAAAGGGATGGGGGAATATCCATGAATCTTACAGAATCGGAGTGGGGGTATGGAATTTGGAGGTTGACATAATTTTATATTAAAATTGTACATTGTACAAACTCAAACAAAACGATACCATTATGGCCCGTGATAAATCAAATAGAAGACAATTTCTAAAATCCTCCATAGCCGCCGGAAGTGGATTGATGCTGATGCCTCAAAAAATATTTGGACAAAATCCCGGTAATATTACACACCAGAATGCACCTGAGCCCTCACTGGAAGGGAAAAAAGTTCTATATGTATACGGAGGCTGGGAAGGTCATGAACCCATAAAATCAAGAGATCTGTTTGTCCCATGGTTGCGTTCTGAAGGGGCGCAAGTGACGGAATCAGATACTCTGGATGCGTATCTGGATAAGGAACTGATGGAATCCGTTGACCTCATCATCCAGATTTTCACAATGGACAGCATCACCAAGGAACAGGAAGAAATGCTGCTGAAAACCGTGAAAAACGGTGCCGGCATTGCCGGTTGGCACGGTGGCCTGGGTGATGCTTTCAGGCAAAACGTTGAGTATCAATTTATGGTAGGCGGCCAATGGGTGTCTCACCCGGGTGGTATTATTGATTATCACGTCAATGTCATCGATCACGAAGATCCGATATCCAGGGGTCTGGAAGATTTTGATGTTCATTCCGAACAATATTATATGCATGTTGATCCCAATGTAAATGTTCTGGCAACAACTACCTTTACCGATGAGCATGCCTTTTGGATTGGTGGTTGCGTAATGCCGGTAGTCTGGAAAAAATACTATGGTAATGGGAGGGTATTTTACTCATCACTTGGCCACACTATGGATGTTTTTGACATACCTCAGGCGATGGAAATGCAGAAAAGAGGATCTCGATGGGCGTCTGAAAGTAAATATCACCCCTTTGAAAAATGGATAAATCCCGTTTATAAAAATCATAAATCGTAGCCATTTCGGAGCCATTATGTTGTAATCGGCTCTTCAAGTATCCAATATCAATGATATGCAAGGTCTAACACTAAATTAAATCCCATGAAAAATTTTACAAGAAGGTCTTTTATTCAAACAAGCTTAACCGGAGCACTTGGCTTGTCTCTGTTTCCCATGATAAAAGGATGCCGTGTTGGTGCTAATGATACCATCAGAGTGGGAATCATTGGATTGGGTCGACAGGCTGTTTTTCTGATTAACGGATTTTATGAGATTCCAGGAGTTAAAATTGTAGCGGGAAGCGATGTTTACGGGATCAAACGTGAGCGGTTCGAACTCATGGTCAAGGAGCATCAGCGGGAGCAACGACAAAATGTTGAAGCCGACACCTTCGAAGATTATCAAAACATTATCGAACGGGATGATATTGACGTGGTTGTAATTGCCACGCCGGACCACTGGCATGCTTTGCAAACACTCGACGCTTGCCGGGCCGGGAAAGACGTCTATCTTGAAAAACCGCTCACATATACCATTGAAGAGGGCAGCAGGGTTGTGAGCGAGGTGAGAGCAAACAATGTTATTCTGGGTGTGGGCAGCCAGCAACGCTCTGACCGCAATTTTCAACATGTCGTAACCCTTGCACGTGAAGGCAGGCTTGGTGCCATTAAACGAATCAATGCCTGGGTCGGGCCACCGCCGGATCCATATGATCTGCCCGAAGAGCGCCCGCCACAAGATCTGAACTGGGATAAATGGGTCGGACCCATCCAGTATGTTCATTTTCATCCTGATTTGAATCCGCCAATAAGCCTCAACCCACGGCAAGATGAGACATTCTGGGCACGATGGCGCTATTTTAAGGAAACAGGCGGTGGTTTCATGACGGATTGGGGTGCCCATAATTTTGATATAGCCCAATGGGTGCTGGGTAGAGATGATAGCGGACCGGTCAGAGTTTTACCTGCCGGATATGAAGGGCGTGATCATGTCTCCTTTATCTACGATGACGATATAGAAGTCATAAATGCCCCCTTTACAAGTGATGAAAGGTTTGGTGTAAAAATTTGGGGAGATGATGCGTGGTTTGTAGTCAAACGCGGCTTTGTGGAAGCATCGGATGACTCCCTGCTTCCCGCACAGCAGGAGATTGATGACGATGTACCCTATGAAACTGGAACACCACATCTTGTAAACTTCATCGAAGCAGTCAGATCACGCAGGGACCCGATTGCAACAGCTGAAATAGGTCACCGATCGAATACGGTTGGTGTATTGGGTAATATTGCTTCATTTCTAGATCGACCTCTGCAATGGGATCCGGTTCACGAACGATTTGTAAATGATTCCGAAGCTGATGGTTATTTGCACAGAGAATACCGTAACGGCTATCAGCTGAGGTAAGGTTATCAGCTGAGGTGATTACGTGTCAGAGTTACCTCAGACGGCTTAACGGTTCAGGGAGCCCTCAAGGAATTGTATGACCCGATCCGTTGCTTGGCCATCGGCACGGGTAAAGTACAGATCCCGGACCTTTTTACGATGCAGCTCATAGCCATCGGTTCGCTCGATTGCATCATTCAGCGGCGCCAATAATCTTTTTTGGCTGTACACCGAGGGTCCGGGTGATATCTGCTCAAAGGGGAGTGGCAAGCCTCGCTCGTACGTATCCAGGTCATACGGTATAAAAACGACAGGCAGATCGAGCAGAAGGCCTTCAATATAAATACTGCTGTAGTCGGTCATGATCACATCGGCGGCGGCCAGGAGTTCGTACACATCCTCGATGGTTTTCTGGTCGCCGGAAACAAAGCGCGAACTGATTTCACGGTAGCGACTTATATCCAATCCCTCATTCGGGTGTGCGCGCAAGGCCATCAGTGCCTTTTTTTCCTCCAGGAAATCGGCCAAAGCATTCAGATCGAGGTCGTCGAACGGGAACCAGCGGGTGCGTTTTCGGCGGCGAAAGGTCGGAGCATAGAGGATCAGTTTATCGGCTTCGGGGGCATTCGGCCAGAATCGGTTGAACCGGTGCGGTCGCGTGATTTCATCAGTGATATATCCGTTTTCGAGTGATATAAGTGCATCATAGGCAGGATACCCGGTCTCGAGAAACCGCTCAGGTGGAATGTTAAAACGGGACGAAAACAATTCGGTCACAAGCGGAGAGGAGGAAAGAAAATGTGTGATCGGACGGAACCGGTACTCCAGGATTTTCCGGTGCAGGAATCCCGGCTTATTGCCACTTTTCGGGCGCATGTATTCGCCCCGCTTTGTGGGGAGACCGTGATAGGTCTGGATAACCAGTGCATGCCGGGGAAGCCGCATGAAGGGATAGTCGCTGGTGCCGTGCGTCAGAAAAATAACCGATGCCCGGCTCAGTGTTTGGATTCCGGTAAGGGAATGGGTCAGGCAAACCCGCTTATCGCCGAACCGTTCCTTTAACTGTTGCACCAACTGCGGATTCCTGCTCAGCCATACCGGTTTCAGTATGGGATGTTCGCAGAGCCGCTCAAATAAAATTCGTGTATTACCACGGTACCCATCTCCGTGGAAGGAAGTCAATGCAACAGTCTCCGGATCTTTTAAGGATGCCAGCTGATACAGCCAGGAAAAAATCCCCGCTGCCCATTGAACAGGGTACGCTGTTTTCATTTCAGACTACAGGTAGAATTCGCATATTTTGAATATTTACGACTTGTACAATAATTGGAGAAGGAAAAAGTAGTGCTGCCGGCACCGTTCAGGTAGCATTATGCACAAGTTCCGGCTGCTTTGAATAACGCCATTTCACCCGTTCAAGATCCTCCACAGTGTCAATTTCATCCCAGAAGAAATTTGAAAAATCAATGGCTTTGAGCCTTATTCCCCCCGATTCAACCAGTTCCTGGATTGCCAGCTCGTAGAAACCGTCCAGCTGACCGGCATTGAGATGCGAATTAAGGGCAGAACAGATTTCAATCCAGGAATCCAGTGAAAAGGAATAGATATTTACGGTTTTACAGGCTGTAGAATCAACAGGTGCCGGCTCATTTATGTACAACTTTTCAAGGAAACCGTCATCAGTAACTGTTGCTGTGGTGCCGGAGTGGATTGAGGGATTATACCGGTCAAGGGCGATTCTGTCAGGATGACGAAGCCCGGCTATAGCCCCGGGCTCGTAAACAAGGTCTGACTCAATCAGCATAAAAGGTTCATTGACCCAGGGTTCCGCAAGCCACAGGGAGTATATGTTGTTGGTCTTTGAAAAACGGTCGTTGTAAACAGTTGTGATTTCCAATCCGGTCTGATGGTTGTTCAGAAAGCGGTGAATTGCATCGTGGCAGTACCCGGTGATAATGATGAGCCGTTCGAATCCACTGGTTTCCAGAGCATCGATGGTATGGGCGAGCAGAGGTTTATTGTTAACTTCAACAAGGCACTTCGGACAATGTTCTGTAAAGGGAAGGAGACGACTTCCGTTACCGGCAGCCAGCATCAGGGCAGTAGTGATTTTTTTTCTGCCTGAGCGACCAGATTCCTGCGATATCATATCTGTTGAAGTCATTCTTGCTGGAGATATTTTTCCGGAGTTATTCTTGTGAGAGCGGTAGTTGCTGAAGTCTGTTGTCCCGGTTGCCTTAGAAGTACACCCGGTACAGTACATTGAAATTTCGTCCCGGTTCGGGAAAAAGCTCCTTGATCCTGGATAAATGGTTGAAATATTCCTCATTCAGCAGATTGTCGATCCGGAGCGCAACGGTATGCAGCAGCCCCGCATGGGTGAAACGGTACTGGGCATGGACATCCCAGATGGTAAAGGCATCGGTCATGGTTTCGAATTCACCAAGGCGGTCCTGGGCAGCCGAATAGCGCAGCCGCGAGCCGATGCTCAGCAATCCGGGGGCCCAGGTTGCCCCGACTGAAGCGCTCAGAGGCGGGATCATTGGAAGCGGTGTGGTTGATCCATCGATCCCCGAGGATTCAGACTCTCCGTCATCCACTTTTCGCTCACCGATGGTGTATCCGATCATGCCGTCAACAGAGAAGCTTCCGGTTAACCGGACTTCGGCAGCGGCCTCAAAACCGTACATGAGGGCTTCCACGGCAACATACTGGTAATCATTTAGATCCGGGAAAATGATGTTGGGACGACCGGTGTTGCGCGGGTAGATATAATTGGAGAAGCTGTTTCGAAAAAGGGAGGTCCGGATTACGGAGCGGGAGCTTTTGTGACGCAGATACAGCTCGGTGCCGAGACCGCGCTCAGGCTCCAGATCAGGGTTGCCGATTTCAAATGAGTAGGCTGCGATATGCGGACCTTCGGAATAAAGCTCATCCAGCGTTGGCGGACGAAATGAGTGCATGATGGTTCCGCCACCCTGAAATCCCCTGCCAAAATCATACACCAGAGAGGCAGAAGAGGCAAGTCCGAGATAAGTGCGCTGGCGTATGTGGCCTATGCGTGCTTCAGGCCGCTCACGGGCAGGATGTGCGGCATTCGCATCCAGACGCAATCCCAAATCCAGCTGGAAATTACCCGGATCAGCACGTTGAATGACAAAAGCCGAAGCCGAATAACTGTTTGCGTCCAGATTAAACCGGTCATATACAAAATAATCCTGAAATTCACCCCAAATACCGATGGTTCCCTCGTTCAGGATGCCGAAACCCTTGTGACGTGCTTTTAAGGTTGCGTTGACGGTGTTTGCAGTATATTCCGTGCCAACGATCGTTTCGGTTTCGTATTCCCTGTGATTGTAATAGCGATAGGAGAACTGGGCCTCCATGTTGTTCAGAAAGCGATCTTCAAAGATAAATTCAGAGCGCGAATCCACCTGAAATCTGCTCATATCGATATCCACACCGGCGGGATGGCCGCCTTCGGGATCCGGAGGAATACCGTAATTGCTCAGGTATGCTGTAAATGCGACTCCGGTGTAACCCCACGGACGGATGTAGCTCATCGCGGCCGCACTGTTGGTCGACTGCAGGAAGCTGTTGTCAAGTTTGCCGGATGGAGTGGAATAATTCTGCCCGTATCGCCCGTTAAGATCGAGATTGAGCATGAAATCATCACTCAGTGGCATTTTTACGTTGCCTGACCCTGATATGCCGTTATTTACACTGCTGCCCTGCAGAGAGACCCCGCCTGTCATGTTGGAGCGGCGTGATGTGGGTATCTGGTCCCGGACGACATTGATCACCCCGCCAATGGCATTGGATCCGTATGCGAGGGCGGCAGGACCCCGTGCAATTTCTATTTCATTGGCGGTGATGGGATCAATTGTTACGGCGTGATCAGCTGAAGTGTAGGAAACATCACCGGTGCGTTCACCATCCTGCAGGATGAGTACGCGGGAGTCACCGAGTCCGCGTATCACCGGTCTGGATGGAGCTGCTCCCATGGACCGCTGCGCGAAGCCGGGCTGGCTGGACAATGTCTCCGAGAGGGTGGTACCCAGGTTTTTCCTGAGTTCCATGCCGAGAACGGTGATGGAAGCATCCTCCAGATGCGATCCCCGAAGTTCGCCGGGACGGCCGACTATTTCAATGGTCCTGCCACTCAGGGTGGATGGTTGCAGGATAATTTCCAGGTCAGCAGGATCGTCCGGGTCCGCATGTATCGTCCGCTTCTGATCTGTATAACCAATCCGGTGAATGAAAAGACTATAAGTGCCTTGCGGCAGGTTGTTCAGCTCAAATCGCCCCTCCCGGTCCGAAGTGGCGGTCCGGTTGATCTCCTCCATGTGAAGATAGGCATATGCCACCGGGTCTCCGGTTTCAGCATCCAGAATCTGACCAGAGAGAGACACCACCTTCAAGGCCGAGGAAAAGGCAATGGAGGGAATTGTCAGTAGCAGCACGATCCAGAAAATTTCACGCATGTTTTTGTGTTGGTCGTCAGGTGGATTCGGATCCATCTGACGCAGTGCAAATGATTATCACACTGATTAATGTGATAAGTTTGATGTCAGGCAAGGGAAGTCCAACCGGCTACTGTTCAGTAACGCTGACCTGGAAATTCTGTGAGCGAAAATCGGAATGGCCGGCATGCCAAAGTTCCAGCTGAATAGTGGAACTTCCGGCCTGAAGCCCGTTCATCCGAAATGACCATTCATCTCCATCGACCGGATGGGTGACACCCAGGACTTCTTCGTTTCCGATAGTGTGACGCAGGCTGTATTCGCCGGCTTCCGGGGTGAAGTGGTGTCCATCATCAGATATAAAAGCCACAGAGATGGTTTGAGTGGATTCACCGGCGGGAACCGGGATGGCATCGCCGGTGGCGTATGTGACCACTCCTTCTTCCTGAGTAACCAGCATGTCATCTCCCTGAGAGAGAATTATTCCGACAGGCGAGTAATGATGGTCATGATCATTACCGCATGCAGTGAATAGCAAAAGGGTTCCGGTGAGAGCAACAAGAATCGTTGAGATATTGATAGTGTGTATCATAAGAATCGGGTTGTGATATCTGTGTTTCAGTTAAAAACCAGTAAAAACGTGAGGGTCTCCATGCTGCGACAATGGACCTGAGGGGTCGTTGATGTCAGGATCCAGCCGTTATATTGCGTGGAACCGTGTCCTTGATGCGATATCTGCGGGAAAATCGAAATGCCGGTTCTGTCGCGGAGTTGTGGCGGGATTAGCGGACCATTTCTGTAATGCAAATGGTGATCGTTGCGTTCAATGATACATCAACAGGAATTGCCGCTGCTGCATTTGCAGTATCGGATCAGGACAATCAGGCAGATAGAGGCGGGGCTCTGCCGTATCGATATGAAGAGTAGCTTTTGAGGGGTTTGGAGTCCTGTTCCGTCAGGAGGATCTCCGGAGTAATAATGCCGAGAGCGGGAAACGAAGCATCTGAAGTAACGGATTGATAGATGACACAGCAGAAAATGCAATGATGCGTATCCTGTACCACATGAACTGCAGTCGTTTCCTGATGCCCGCGGTTTATTATGTCATGCACATGCACAGCAGAAACCGTTGAGGCAAATCCGATAGTGCCAGCAATGATTAAGGTTAAAACTGTGTGTGTAATGTTTTGCATAATATAATTAACCGGTTATCCACGTCGAATAAGATAACGTATCCAACAGAATTGCCCAAAAAGAAAATGCAACTTTCTTTCATAAACTACACCAAGACTCAATTATTGTTGCCGAAAAGCATCTGATGCTGATGGAATAGTAATACAAGTCGATCCGATGAAGTAACAGGTCCAGCCGTGAGTATCCGTAACCGCAGTCATAGAAGTTGTGAACTAGTATCTGCAATCCATTACTTTGGATTATGAACAATCGGGGGAATGCACCCATCAGAAATTTGTGTACCAGCGATAACAAGGCAATCAGAAACCGCAGTTGAAACGGAAACCGTTTATGTTAAAAACGACGCTCATCCCTCTGAACCTCAAGGAACGGGATCAGAAACTGAAGACTTTGGCGGGTTTTATTTCTCACTTCGGTACAGAAACTGTCTACTTGTTTCACGTTTTTTCGGGAAGCAGAGAGGCAGAAAAAAAACGGAGGGAGGCAGTGCTCCGGGAAAAGGCAGAACTTTTCAGGGACATGAAAATATCTGTCGAGACGATTATCAGGCCGGGGACTATTGCCGATGAAATTTGTAAGACAGCCGCTGAAGTGGAGGCGGATTATATCACTCTTTTATGGAAGAAGAAAAACATCATCAAGCGGACCATTCTGAGTAGTCCGGACACGAACCTGCTGCGCATCTGCAGTTATCCGACTTTAATATACAAGGAACAGATGGTTTCCAGTGGTACACAGCAGCCCGGTACCATCATATATGCCACAGACTGCAAAAGGGCCGACAAGAAGGTGCTTCCTTACCTGAAATCGGTACCTTTTGGTGCGAAGAAGTTGTATTTGCTTCATGTCAGGCAGCGTGCGCCCGATCCCGAAACGGACAAGAAACGCCATCAGGAGATGACGGACAAGCTGGAGAAGCTGGCCGAAGCGTGCCTGGATAACTACGATAGCATCAAGAAGGTGCTTTTGACTGGGTTCATCCGCTCGCGCATAGCCGGAGAATCCCGGAAAAGGGATGCAGACCTGCTTGTAATCGGACGCAACGACAAGGTCAGGCCGATGGACAAGGTGCTCGGTTCCACGGCGGAATCCCTGCCGCACCAGACGCACTGTTCCGTACTGATCATCGCCTGACGGGAGACTGGAATGGATAAACTGA
>SLKA01000043.1 GCA_007134845.1 Balneolales bacterium | reverse complement strand
GACTCATTAAATACGTAGCGTTCGGATTGAACGATCACGTATTTCAAGCTGTTCCTGACGAGATAAAAAAGCTTATCTGACCATTTTCATCCAATCGTACCATGCCCCAAAAGCATTCTGTATCCAGACCGATGTCCCGCATACTCGTCGCAGCACTCATCCTCACAATGTTACAAACCGGATTTGCCGCCGATGCCAATTCCGGCGACAGACTCTTTCAATTCTCCGTTGAAAAACAGACTGATGGAATATTGCAGCAGGGAGAAACTGCCCGGATCAGCCTCAACTTCGAATTGCTCGGCACTTCCCTGGAACCCGGCAGCGAGTTGGTGATTCCGTCGCGGTTGGATGAAGATAACCGGTTCCGCATCACGTCCGTCTCGGAATTTGTGGATGGCATCGTATCGGTCAGGGCAGTCCACGTGGACTCGCCGTACGATCAGATGACCTTCTCATTTGATGTCGCAAACGGTCTAGTTCTCGGAAGCATCAACCAATTTTCCAGAGGAGATCAGTTCCGGATTCTGCCGCAGAAGCAGAAGGACTCTTACCGAAAGGCTGCTACCGGCGACAACGGGCAGCATCTTCTGCTCTACCGCAATCCGGATGATGAAGACATTTATCCTTGCGGAATGGATGATGAACTTACGAGAAGCGAAGCCGCTCACATGCATCATCACGATTCTCACAGTCAAAGCCACATCCACTCGGCTTTTGACATTCAGTCCTCCGGGATGGAGGGGTCCGTACCCATCGACGTTCTCATTGTCTACACTTCAAATGCCGAAACATGGGCAAATGAAAACGAAGGCAGCATCCAGCTGTTGATCGGTGAAATGATAAACATTTCGCAGACCGTCCTCGACAATAGTGATGCCGGCATTGAGCTTCGGGTCGTCCATACATACAATACCTCATACGAACAAAGCGGCGATGCGGAAACGGATCTGAACCGTCTGACTGCGTCCCCATCGTTTGACCTGGGGGATGAATATCAGGGTTACATGGAAAACGTCCATACCATGCGCAATCAATACGGTGCAGATCTTGTAACCCTGCTTGCAACCGAGTCAGGTGGCAACATTGGCGGACTTGCTTTTTTATTGAACAACAGTGCGGGAAATGCAAATATCGGGTTCTCATGGAACCGGGTTCAGCAGATGACAAATTCCACCACCTTTATCCATGAAATCGGACACAATCTCGGCAATGCTCACAGTCGCAATCAGCGTAGAAACGCGGCCGGAGTCTTTGGCGGACTTTTCGACTATTCGACAGGTTGGCGGTTTTCTGGTAACTCCGGAACTTCATATTCTACTGTAATGACCTACCGGGAGGCACCAGATCGGACCTCCAGCACCCCAATTCTCCATTTTTCAAATCCGGAAGTGTTATTTGACGGAAGCAGTACCGGTAGCTACAACGACAGCAGCTCTCCGGCCGATAATATCAGAAGCATGAAATACACCCGTAATATTGTCTCCAATTATCGACCGACACAACTCAACCCGCCTTTGGCATCGCTGGATGACACTCCCATAGAGATCGAGGCATCATACCTTGAATCCCAGCAGATCGCGTTTACACTTTCCAACCATGGCGACAGTCCGCTCTTCTGGACGGTCGATGTCAGCTATCCCGGTCCTTCCCCGCCAGCAAAAGCCAAACTTGCCACACCTCAGGGAGTGGCATTGGCAGGCCCGGTGCGCCCAGTTTCCAACCACACTTACCCATATTTCGATGTAAAGGGAGATGAGCTCATCCGATATCCGGACCGGGCTGAATACAGCTCCCAACCTGCTGCCTGGAGTCGGATTGACTACAACACGACGAGAATCGACATAAATGATGGTGCAACAATAGCAAGCAGCGAAGGCATTCCAGGCAGCGTGGTATACCAGACCGACTTCAACCTGGCCATGCTGCTCGGTGAATCAGCTGAATACCTTGTTTTAGGTGGGTGGACCGCTTTTCCTAGAAGCGAAGACAACCCGTTTGTCATCACCAATGAGAAAAGCTTGTCGAATCCGCTTAACCTGCGTCTGAAGCCGCGCGATGGTTTGGATGCAGGCCGGCTTGTCGGCGTTACGGCTCCGTTTTTAGGTCCTCTAACATCGCAAGGCTATTCCATTTCCATGGATCTCCATTTCAGTCAACTGGAGTCCGAAAACCAGTTTCACATTATTTTGGAGGAGCCTTCAAGGGATAATCTAACGGCCTGGGTCTGGTTTGATGACGGCAGGATCGTCATTCGCAACCAGATCACTCCGGAAGGACGTGATTTTTGGGTTGTCGGGACAACCTACGAGGCCGGCGAATATTTCAATTTTGAAATCCGGACCGATCCCCTGAACAACCGCATCCTCTATTTTGTGGATGGGAATGAGATTTTTGAAGGCGCACTTTTCGAAGGGACGGCACCTGAAAGCATCATCCTTGCGCATCTGAACTACCAGACCGAGGAAACCTTTGACATTGATAACTTTCGGATCCTTACTCTGACCAATCGGGATTTTCCAAGGTTCCAGCACCGAAAGCAGTCCGGTGGTGTGGCAGCAGGCCAAAGCAGTCAGATCACTTTTGAAGTGATAGCCGATCGTCCGCGCAGTGGTGTATATGAATTCGATCTGGTGATAAACACCAACGATGCCGGCAATCCGCAATTCACCATACCAGTGCGTTACGAGATCAATGATGCACCTACCTCATCGGAATGGGAGCCCGTCGCCAGTGAATTCAGCTTGCATCAAAACTATCCCAATCCGTTTAATCCTTCCACGACCATTTCGTACGTGATTCCGGAACAGAGTGATGTGCGTCTGGACGTGATAAATATCAACGGGCAGCGGGTTGTGACGCTGGTCGATGAGCAACAGCATGCCGGGGAGCATCGCGTGACTTTTGATGCCGGCAGACTTGCAAGCGGCGTATATCTGTACAGGCTCCAGGCCGGATCGCTCACCAGGACACAGCGGATGGTCCTGGTGAAATAAGGAAAAATTCCTAATAGTAAGTAGTAAAGACGGCGCCCTGAAAGGTGCCGCGGGTCTCCAGTATTTCCTTTACGCGCTGCTTCACTTCAGGGTGCTTTTTTCGGCCCCACTGGGGTACGACCAGCATATCGGGCGGGGCGCTTCCTGACATCCGTGCTATGGCGATATCTGGCCGAAGACGCTCAATAAAATCAGACATCAATTCCACCCATTCTTCAAATGTGAATACCGGGAACGGGTTGTCGTAATACTGCCGGGCCATGACCGTACCCTTGACCACCTGCAGGTGATGAACCTTCAGATATTCGATGGGCAGTCCGGATACCACCTCCGCTGAATCAAGCCACTGCCGGCGCTGCTCACCGGGGAAGCCAAGGATGAGATGGGCGCCGATGTGAATGCCACGTCCGGTCAACCTTTCAAAAGCTTCCTCCACCGCGGAAAAATCGTGTCCCCTGTTGATTTGCATCAGTGTTTCATCATATACCGACTCGATTCCAATTTCGACAGCCACATAACATTCACGGGCCAGCGATTCCAGCAACGAAATCACCGGCTCGGGAAGACAGTCGGCCCGGGTGCCGATAACCAGCCCGTCTATGTTCGGGTGGTCGAGTGCTTCACGGTAACGCTCCTCCAGTCGTTCGACCGTATCATGCGTATTGGTATAAGCCTGGAAATAGGCCAGAAAACGTTCGGCCCCGTAACGCAACCGCTGCGATCCGACACCCTGTTCAATCTGACTGTGAATGGAATCCTTGCGATTCAGGTATTTCGGCACAAAACTGCGGTTGTTGCAGTACGTGCACCCGCCGCGTGCGATCGTGCCGTCGATATTCGGACATGTGAAGCCTCCGTCCACCGACACCTTGTAAGTGACCGCTCCGAACCGGTTCTTCAGGTAATGGTAATAATCGTTGTAGGGTCTGTCGGTCGCCATATTTGCTTATCTCTTCAGAAACTTTAAATCCTCTATATCCTTTGTTAAGTTCCCAGGAATTCGTTGATCCCAAAAAACATTAAGAGTATTCCACAGGTTTTGAACATTGGTATCATCTCTACCATAAAAAAAAACCACATCACCATTCAAACGAACATGCCCATAATAGATAACCGCTTCCCCCCCAATTATGACCCATTTAACATCATATTTATTTAATATTGTAATAAACTCCTTGCAATCTG
>SLKA01000036.1 GCA_007134845.1 Balneolales bacterium | reverse complement strand
CCATTATCACGGTAACCATCATTGGCGTGGCGATTGCTTCGGTCAGACGCCGCGGAGGGCGCGGTGTGCACATCGCAGCCGGACTAGTGATCAGTTTTCTCTATCTTGCAATTATGAAATTATTCGAACCCTTTGGTTACAGCGGAGCCATGGATCCAATGCATGCGGCAATAATACCACACATTTTCTTTTTCACGGTGGCGATGCTGCTTTTGTTCACCTCCCGCAAATAGTTTTCAGATCAACGGACCGGTGTTTTACGGAATCGGGATGCAGTGCGTCATGGATACTCGATATGCTGTGATTTGTATTCGGGATGCGGTGTTTCGCAGATTCTCGATGTGGTGCTTGGTGTATTCAGGATGCGGTGTTTCGCAGATTCGGGATGTGGTGCTTGGTGTATTCAGGATGCGGTGTTTCGCAAGCGGTGTTCTCTCAGGCTTCCGGCAAAGGTCCCCGGAAACTCATGTGCTGCTGAGGCTCGTTCTTTCCCCGTTCCTTGATTTCGCCATGCAGTTCCTCGTACCGGCGGATATTGTCCTGAAGAGCCCTGGAGAACCGTTTGGCATGCTCCGGTGTGAGGATCATGCGCTTCATCACCTTGGCTTTGGTCAGGCCCGGCATGATCGCAATGAAATCAAATACAAATTCGGACGGCGAATGTGTGATCATAACCAGGTTGGAATACGTACCCGGCGCCTCCTCCCTTGTGAGTTCGATTTCCATTTTTTTCTCTTTTTTCTTTTCCATAGCTGCTCACTGTTAATGATAGGTTTAAATATGTAACTGCTATTCGCTGGTTGCGCTATTCAAAGTGTGTCATTCTGCTTGCGCTGTACAGCTTAAGCTATTCTGCTTTGCGCTGCCGCACATTCGTAACGCCAGTATCAAACGGTTATTCCCGATCCGGATCCGGTGATTTTGAAAGCGCATAGATGAGATCGCTTCGGGTGACGATCGTGTGCCGCCCGTCATCCAGTTTCACCATCACTGCTGCCAGTCCGTCCGACAACATCCGGGTTATCTGATCAATTTTCAAGTCGGCAGCAACGACAGGAAATGGCTCATCCATGACCGATCCCACCTTGTTGTTGCGAGCATCCGATGATCTGGTCAGCAAACCCAGGATTTTGGTCTCCGTGAGGCTGCCGACCATTTCACTGCCATTGGTAACCGGAAGCTGGGAAATATTATGTCGGTTCATAAGTTCAATTGCTTTTCCCAGCGACTCCTCTCTGTCGACTGTAATCAGCTCTCTTCCGCCATCCCTCCGGTCCCCGATCACTTCCTGCATGTCGGGACGATGCTCTTCCTCCAGGAAACCGTTGGTGCGCATCCACTCATCGTTGTAGAATTTGGAAACATAGCGCGTCCCGCTGTCGGGCAGCAGAATCACCATGACATCATCTGGCTTCATGGGATTCTTTTTGATGTACTGCATCGCCCCCCAGACTGCGGATCCGCATGAGCCGCCGACAAACAACCCCTCGCGGCGGGCCAGTTTACGGGTTGTGATGAACGCTTCCCGGTCCGGACACTGGATGATCTCGTCGATCAGGCTGAAATCCATGTTTTCAGGAATGATATCCTCACCAATCCCCTCGGTGAGATAAGGTGCAATGTGGCGCTTGTCAAATTTACCCGTTTCGAAGTAGGATTTGAATATGGATCCGACCGAATCAATACCGATAATCCTGACATCCGGATTTTTCTCCTTGAGGTACCTTGCAGCGCCGGTAATGGTGCCGCCGGTACCGATGCCGGCAACAAAATGGGTGATCCGGCCATCCGTCTGATTCCAGAGCTCAGGTCCGGTAGACTCGTAATGGGCCTCCCTGTTGCTCAGGTTGTTGTACTGGTCCGGGTAAAATGAGTTGGGAGTCTCCTCGCTCAGGCGTTTGGCGACAGAATAGTAACTGCGTGGATCATCGGGCTCCACATTCGTGGGACAAATCTGAACTTCGCAGCCCAGTGCACGCAGAAGGTTTACTTTTTCCATGCTCTGCTTGTCGGTGGTTGTGAAGATGCACTTGTACCCCTTCACGGCCGCCACCAGGGCCAGACCCATTCCGGTATTGCCGGATGTGCCTTCAATAATCGTTCCGCCGGGTTTCAGTTTTCCACTTTGCTCCGCATCCTCGATCATCTTGAGGGCAATCCGGTCCTTTACACTATGTCCGGGATTGAAATATTCGACTTTGGCCAGCACCGTTCCCGGCTGCCTTTTATGAAATGTGTTCAGTTTAACCAGTGGAGTGTTCCCCACGGTTTCTATAATGGAACTATGCCACATGTTTACAGCGTTTTCTGGTTTGATGGTTTTGCACAACCGGGCGGCTCCTTCACTACAGTCAATTAACCTGTTGCACTGCTGATGTTTCTGAGAGCGAAAGATACTATATTGTGACGTTATTATTAACTATTAAGAACTTGCATATGTTTCTCCCTAAACGAAAACCCGCTGATTATGATTGCGGACTGAATCTGGACCTTATGATCGAAGCCGTTCCGCGTATCAGAGATGAGCAGAGGCGGCTGGAATATGTCAAGCGTATTGTAGGACTGATCAAGCAAAGTCACATCAGCTGGGTAGATGAAAACGGTTGCAGCGAAGAAGCGTGGAACCATTTTTTCAAACTCGCCAATTTTGATCCCAGGGAACTCAACATCAAAAACCCCTACGAAGTCGGCGAAGTGGATGATGCCATGTAACATAAGCTTTCAAACGACAATACTTTTAATTATTTTGGAATTTGGATTTACAATATGTCGGATAACATAGAAAAAATCTCCACCGCCCCGGCTACGTTCATGGATGCGCTGGTGGAATCCGACCGTTTCATCCGTTTCTATGAGAGCAATCGATTCCGGAGTGAACCCGGATACCTGACACTTTGCGTACCATTTGAGAATATTGATCCGCTTGCGGTTCTGGAGTTGAACGGCGAGTCGGACGGCACCCGTTTTTTCTGGGAGCGACCCGATCACGAGATGGCCATTGCTGCAGGCAACCGCGTAGCTCTCATCAGGAACACCGGCAGCAACCGTTTTGAAAATGTATCTGCCAGGGCTAATGCACTCATGTCCAAAGTGCGATATTTCAGTGAAATCAATCACAGCATGGCGGGCGCGCATCTGGTAGGTGGGTTCTCCTTTTTTGACCAGCCTCTGACAGGCGCCTGGAGTCCGCTCGGCAACGCCTCTTTTTTCCTGCCCGAATGGCTCCTCGTTCGGGACGGCCAATTCTCGATGATCAATATCACTCGCACCTGGCAGCCCGATGATGATCCGGATGAGATCCGCGACTGGTTTTCCGGATGGATGCATCGCTTTCTGGAGCGCCTGAGTACCAATATTGAAAGAAGCCATATCCTCCAGGACGAAGCCGGGCCGGGACGGAGCATCACCAGACTCGAGTCCGACCGTGACCGCAACCGGTGGATCAACAACGTGGAGCTGGCCCGGGACGACATCAAAAACAATCGGTACCGCAAAATCGTCATCGCCCGGGATCTGCGGCTGCGCACGGAAAAAAAGGTATCCGGCACCAAACTTGTCCACTATCTCCGTAAGGAATACCCTTCCTGCTACTCTTTTATTTATCAGCTCAATGGGGACGCAACGTTTTTGGGCAGCACCCCCGAAAAGCTGCTTTCGCTTCAATCGCAGTACGTTAAGACGGAGGCGCTGGCCGGGAGCATTTCGCGCGGCATCACGGCAACCCAGGATGCCATCAACGAAAAAAAACTGCTGAACAGCACCAAGGATCAGGAAGAGCACGCTTACGTTCTGGACTCGATCCGGGAAAAGCTGCACCTGATCACCGACTCGCTCGAGCATGCCCCGCGACCGGTAATCAAGAAATACGCCAATGTGCAGCACCTGTGCACTCCCGTAGCCGCCTCTCTCTCCTCGGAGATGAATGCGGTGGATATCGTTGCCCGCCTGCATCCCACCCCTGCCGTCGGCGGTTATCCGGAGTCCGGCGCGCTCGATCATATCCAGGAGCTCGAGCAGATTGAACGCGGCTGGTACGCCGGACCCATCGGCTGGTTCAACACCAACCGGCGGGCCGAGTTTTCCGTCGCCATCCGCAGCGGACTCGTCCGGCGCAAGCATGTCCAGTTCTTCGCAGGATGCGGCATTGTCGAAAATTCCGATCCGGCTGCCGAATGGGAGGAGACCCGGATCAAGTTCATACCCATGCAAAAAGGACTGGAATATGCCATCGAGTGACCGGGCGGGAATCTCCCTGATGTGGTGTTTTCATCTGGTGGATGCGCTTTGGCGCCATGGCGT
>SLKA01000073.1 GCA_007134845.1 Balneolales bacterium | reverse complement strand
TATTTGCTTCAGCGATTTCGGGTTTCTTTGCAAATTTTCTTTTCAGGAACTGAATGGTTGAATCAAGCGGACGGCTGAAAAGCCAGTAGAGTACTCCAAGAACGAACATGTTCTTGCTGCGGTCGATCGCCTTTAAAGGAAGACCGGTGTCTTTCAGACTCTCACGGGTCATTTTGGTTACATCGATTTCAATGACGATGTAGCCCGATTTTTTTGCGTCCTCGATGGGAGTTTCATCGGGTGCATATTTTGCCAGCGACAGATCCTTCTTACCGAATCCGTCTAAATTGGCTATGATGATGCCGCCGGGTTTCAGGAATTTTAGATTGGCTTTCAGAGCGGCGGCGTTCATGACCACCAGCACGTCGCACATATCGCCGGGAGTATGAATGGCCTTGCTGCCAAAATGGATCTGAAATCCGGAGACACCGGCTACTGTGCCGGCCGGAGCGCGAATTTCGGCCGGATAATCGGGAAAAGTGCTCAGGTCATTTCCCGAAAGGGCGGTGGTGCTTGTAAACTGCGAGCCGGTCAGCTGGATGCCGTCACCGGAGTCGCCTGCAAATCGGATGGTGACTTCTTTTTTCTGCTTCTCAATAATACTCATAGTCTTGAATCGCAACGATCGTTTTTAAAATTATCGGTGTAAGTGAATTTTGCAGATGTGATTGTAGAAGGTGATGATTTTCCCTGTAATTAACTGCGTGACGAGGTGCATGAAATGCTTCATGAAGCCAGTACCTTTATTACGCAAACAATCATCAAAAAACAAGTTAAATCGAGTAGTTTCTGGTGTAATGATGTCGTTTTTTTTCAGGGGGGCTGCGTCGTTTTTCATAGTGGTTCTCCAGTCTGCAACCCGTGGCGCATCGACATCGAAATACGGTCTTCGCGGCTGCATACCTTGAGCTGTCCGCATCCCGCCTCAATATCCTCGCCATAGCACCATCGTATGTCAACAGGGAAGCCGGCACGGGTCAGTTCCGCAATGAAATTGTCTGTTTTTTCCTTATCCGATCGGTGCAAGCCGGATTCGGGTACATCGCTGTACATGATCAGTGTGATGTTGGCGTTAAGGTCACCCAGGTAGCCGGCAAGTTTGCGGGCATCGTCCGGGCTGTCGTTCACCTCCTCCATCAACAGGTACTGAATGGTCGGAGGGTGACCGGTCAGGCGTTTATGATACGCAAGAGCATCGCGGATCTCGGACAGACCAAGACGCGAGCTGACCGGCATGATCCGGTAACGTTTGTCCTGGTCGGCTGAGTGTATGGAAACAGCGAGGTGAACTTCGGGGTGATCGACAGCAAGCATGCGGATCTGCCGGAAGAGTCCAACTGTTGATACGGTGGTGTGCGACGGCAAAGGTCCGGGAGCCGCATCATCCCTCATGATCGTCAATGCGTCGGAAACGGCCCGGTAGTTGTGCATCGGTTCACCCATACCCATGAAATAGAGATGGGTGAGTTCGCTGTCAAGTTCTCGGCGGGCTATGGATTCGGCCTGGCGGACCTGGTCCAGCAGCTCGCCTGTGGACAGGTTCCGGTGGAAGCCCATCCGTCCCGTAGCGCAGAACGAGCATCCGAAAAAGCAGCCGATTTGTGATGATATGCTGGCCGAACATTTGCGCAGCCTGCCATCGTGCCATTCCGGTATGATGACCGTCTCCGCGAGATGACCATCGTGAAGTTCCATGGTCAGCCGGTAGGAGCCGTCGATGCTGCGGTTTAATGCATGCTGTTCTGAGCGGCGGATGACAGCCGCACGGTTCATGGTATCATGCTCCGATTCACTCAGCCCGGGTATGGCACCGATTTCGGAGATGCCATGATGGAATGCCGCTTCGTAAACGCGTTTTTGCGATTCCCGGGAAATATTATACAGCCCGAAAAATTCATCCCATTCCGCAAGAGAGATTTGGCTCAGATTGACAGGGAGGTTTTGCAGATGATGACTATGATGTTGATGCTGGCGGGAAGACATGAGAAATTAGTATTCATATAAAAAAGCTGTGACGCGGAATGTTGAACCTACGGATCCGGCAATATTCCAAATAGTGGAAATTACATCATTTAGCAGGGCAAAAGCAATGATTAAAAGAGCAATCATCGCGGGCCGGGTGGGCGGCCGGTACAAGTTGTCAAAAAAAGATGCCCTGCTCATAAAGTTCGAGTTGCATACGGGTAGTAAATCTATTACAATGAATGAGGACGTTGAAATAGAACCACTACTGTTAACATTGTAACTGCTGAGGGTGCTTATGAAAGAAAAAGAGCTTCTCGACGCCGCAGAGAGCGGTGATTTGTCAATAATTCGCAATCTTGTTCTTGAAGATGGACTCAGTGCCAATACCATGGACGAACACAACCGTTCCGCATTGCTGAAGGCATCGAAACATGGTCACAAGGATATTGTGGAATTTTTGCTGGAACAAGATGCGGACATAAATCACAGAGACAATCGCGGCACTACCGCTGTTTACTGGGCAGCCAGCCGGGGCCATAAGGAAATCGCTTCACTGCTGATCGAAAACGGTGCCGTCGTGAATTACTCCGATGACAGAAGATGGACTGCAATGGATCATGCCAAATCAAATGGCGACAAGGAGATGATCGCTCTGTTGGAAGAGGCGCTGACGACAAGCAAGACCGCCTGATCAGAGCGGATTACTGACACATCTTTATTACTTTTTACTTTACTATTATTTTCCAGCCCGCTTGCGTTTGTGAGCGGGTTTTTTTTTGCCATCCGCCGCCGCTTTTTCAACCGCAGCCGACATCAGAAGAAAAATGGCCGGACGGTGATCCAGATCAAATTTTCTTTTTTTCCAATCTGATATACGGCAGTTGATGATCTGTTCGTCGGGGAGTGTCAGATTGCTTGCCACACACAGACGCGTCTCATCCGGCAGTTCGCGGATCAGTTCCGCGAGCAGATTGTTATTGCGATAAGGAGTCTCCATGAAAACCTGGGTGACCTGTTTGCCGGCCGATTCTTTTTCAAGGAACCGGATGCGTTCGGTTCGATCGCGGCCGGGACGCGGAAGGTACCCATGGAAGGCGAAGGCCTGGCCGTTCATGCCGGAAGCCATGACAGCGAGCAAAATGGATGAGGGTCCGACCAGCGGTGTTACGGGCACACCGGACTCATGGGCCAGCCTGACCAGGTCGCTTCCGGGGTCGGCAACACCCGGACATCCCGCCTCGGTAATGATTCCGGCGTTCACCCCTTTTTTGAGCAGGGAGAGCATTTCGATCAGGTCCTCGCCCGGAGTGTGTTTGTTCAGTTCATAAAAACGGCATTTGAAATCGGGTACCGGATGGTTGATCCAGCGAAGGAATGAGTTCGCCTGCCGAATGCGCTCGACAAAAAAGGTATCCAATCCGTGGACCGTTTTAATGACATGGTCTGGTAAAACCTGGTTTTCGGTATGGGGGCCAAGAGGTGTGGGTATGAGATAAAGTCTGCCGGATCGAGTCATTTTGTTTGGTTGATGAGGTTCGTTTCAATCCGTTCCATAAGTGCGATGCACTGCAGCGTGTCATGGTGCCAAGGGATCGCGGGGTATCGGGTCATGAATCCACAATCTCGATCTGCTGCTCCGGTTCATCGCGGCGTGCCCGTACCCTTCCGGCGAATGTGTGTGCTGTCAAGGCGATAAAAAATGTTATGATGATGGAAACCATAAGTACTGCCAGGTTCACCATCACCATCTTGCGATGAAACTCATAGATAGGGACCAGTACGATCGGCTGATAGCTGTCATCCAGGTAGCGGACGGGCATCAGTTCCGATGCCTGAAGCTGCGCAGCATTTTGAATGGGCTGCGAAAGCTTCCGGGTTATCTCTGATCCTTCTACCGTGATGAAGCGGACGGTAATGCTGCCATTGGTCTGTGCCGCAATCTGTTTGATTTCAAAGTGGACCACATCAGCCAGATAGCTTTCGCCCTGTTCGTAGGTTTTTCCCAGGCCATAATAAATGGCCCCCATGTGAAATGCCATGCCAATCAGGTAGAGGGGAAGTAGCCATATCAGATACCAGAGATAAACCAGCTTGTTCATTGAATGATGCTATATTAATGATGCGATGTTCTTGTTGCAGTGTTTTGTGTTGCTGTGATTCGAGTTGCAATGAATCGAGTTGCAGCATAATGATCAGGTTGCCTGCCGGGGCAGCATCTTACGCAACACAAGCGCCTGGTAAATCAGTTCCGTGATCTGTGAGGCATCAAATTTGCTGTTATCGAAGATAAGATGGTAATGATGCGGACTGCGGACATCCTTATGGGTGAATTCATAGATAAACTCTTCCCGCTTGTTGTCATACATGAGAATCCGTTCTCGTGCTTCTGATGGAGAGACATTGAGCAGTTTTGATGTACGATCAATGCGGAAAGCCATGGGTGCCTGCAAACGGATATGGAGCATCAAAGGCAGGCCGGCGGTAATAATGGCTCCACCGGATCCCAGTATTACAGACCGTCCGCGCTCTCCCAGAATCCGCAATGTCTCGGCAATTTTCTTGTAGAGCTCCACATTAGTGGGCTTGTGGGCAAGGAGATGCTCAATATACTGGTGAACCTGGCCCCGGTGCACCTCGGAGATGGACTCAAGCAGATCTCTTTGGATATCCTCCTTATCCGACATTTCGGTGATGAGCTCCTTGTGGAAAAGAACCCAGGGAAATTCTTCGGTACTCAGCTTCTGCACCAACATGCGGGCAAGTGGCGTGCCCTCGCAGCCGAATTCGCGGGAAATGGTTACGCCGGGAAACCTGAGCTTCTGCTCCCTTCGTTCACCTATACCCAGCACCTTGAGCTGTGCTGCAATATCACGGTCAATTTTCTGATAAAGGTTTGATTGCATGGCTTATTTATCTGTTTTGAATAAATGAAACACCTGCCCGGCTTGCGGTTTCGTTCTGGATCAGCAGTTCGAATGTCCTTCCTTGTATTGCAGGATCGTAAAACATCCGGTTGTGATAATCCTGAACCATAAAATTGCTGTTCATATGGAACCAAAGTCCTGCGGGAATGTCTACTATCAACACTATTTGAACGCGGAATGGTTCAGATATCGTCTTGCCTGCAACACTCCAGCCACTGATATAGCTCATCCGTTCATCAAACTGCGCGGCGTAATCGGAAATATGTGGCTCAAGCAGGCGGTCGCCAGGTGAGCGCCGGAGCAGATCGCGTAAAAGGGCGCTGGTGGACTCATTTATAAGGGAGTCCTGCCAAATCGCTGCCAGCAGACTGGCGAATCGATCCGGCTGGATGCGGGGATAACGTCCGTGCATCATGCGCTGGTCCTGAAATGAGGGAATACCGGCTTCCGGGACTTCACGTGGTTGCTTCCACTGCAGATGGGCCAGGTCAGCGGCTTCATCCAGAAAGGCAGCACGATCCAGACCGGCCAGATGCGACAGATGCTCCCCGGGCGTTTGTGCATCGAAGTGCTGCAGTGCGGCCATTCTCAGTCCGAATTGCGGTACCGGCGGTTCAATCAGACCGGCGCCAAGCTGTGTGGTCCGATCCACGACCTGTTCCTTTCCCAGAAAGAAGAACAGGTAATCGGCAGCGGCCGGATCGTTATGGCGCAACAGGTAGCGGATGAGGTCATCTGCGGTCGGTGGCATTTCACGGTCACGGACCCAGCGCCGGAAGGTGCGCTCGTGCCGGTTGTCGAGACCGGGAATGTAGAAGGCGGTCAATTTATCTGTGTCCACCGGGGAGTTGGGATCAAGGGCGCCTGATGCGACCAGGTCGGCATAAGTTATGAAAAGCATCAGGTTGGCAAGTGTTCCGGCCGGATGCATGCGGTCCGACCGGTAGCGGATTATGTTGTTTTCACTGTCTGCAGTGATTTCGGTTTCAACCCTGCCGGCATCATTCCATTTGTAATCTGATGTGACAGGGACAGAAACGACAGCAGCGTGCCGGGGCTGTTCGGCCATGAACTCAATGAGGCCGCCCAGGGAGTAGGTCTTCTCCACCCATTCGCTGCCCTCCATGATGGCGGACCGGTTTTGAAACACCGTCAGAAATGTGTTCCGGTTGATCCAGAAAATGGATCCGACGACCAGGACGGCCACACCCAGAAAAACAAGAAGAAATTTTAACAGACGCATAATAGTTCAGAAGGTGATTTCTGGCGCATGGCATCATAAAGCTGCGGAACGCACAGGGGGTGGTGCCTGGCAACGCCATTCATTTTTCAAATGGAAGCAGGATGATCTCCTCGAAATCAAGTTCGCTCGACTCCAGTACGGGTCCGGCTTTTTGTCCGATCTCTTCCTCCGTCAGACGGTTCAGACTTTCCAGCTCAATGTAGAGGGTTTCCGAAGGCTCGTCGTAATACCAGCGGGATGCTCCGTCGCCCAGTTCGGCCTTGAGATTCTCCACCAGCAGGGCGATATCTGCCTGGAAGGCTTCCGGGGCATTGGGATTCATTTCTTCACTCATGCTCGTTTTTTTTCTCGGGTCGTTTTTTCTTGAAAGGGCGTTAATTTAGACGTATGATAGTAGCAATTACATTCAAAAACTGCATTAAAATCCATTTACAATATACCTGCGAAATAAAATCGTAATTTTTCGGGGAAAAACTGCAATCATTATGAATCCATTATTGAAAAAGCTGCAAGATATTTCAGAAAAAAAGGAGCGCAGGATCATTGGTCTGATGTCTGGAACCTCGATGGACGGGCTGGATATTGCCCTGTGCCGGTTCAAAGGTTCGGGACCAGCAACCGAATTTGAGTTGGAGGAGTTCACTTCGGTAAGTTATCCGGAGGATGTGAACCGGCATCTTATCACCTTTGCCACTTCCGTTTGCATTGACCCGCAGATGCTGTGTGTCTGGCATACGTGGCTGGCGCATCTGCATGCAGGCTATATCAATGTGGCGCTGAAAAACTGGAAGATAAAAGCGGCGGAAGTGGATCTGGTTGCCAGTCACGGTCAGACCATCTATCACGCACCGAAGCACAAGCACAACATGGAAGGGATGCCGCATGCGACCCTACAGATCGGCGATGGTGACCACATCGCGCATCAGACGGGTATTATAACAATAAGTGATTTTCGTCAGCGCGATACCGCCCGGGGCAACGAGGGTGCGCCGCTGGCTGCTTATGGTGATCATTTGCTGTTCAGTGATCCGAAAACCCATCGCGTATTGCTCAATATCGGCGGCATCTCCAATTTCACCTGGCTGCCTGCGGGATCGGATGCGTTTCCCCCACTGAGTTTCGATACCGGTCCGGGTAACACCCTGATCGATGCCGCGACGCGCAATCATTTCACCGGACTGCGCTATGACAAGGGCGGAGGACTTGCGGCTAGGGGTGCCGTTCATTCCGGTTTGCTCGACATGCTGAAGCAGCACCCCTATTTTGATAAGCCGGCTCCTAAAACAACGGGGTTCGAGGTGTTTCATCTGAAGTGGGTTGAACAGTGCATGGACGATCTGAATTTGCGAATGGAGGGTGATGTGCCCGGCGCAGGCAAGCAGGAGTCGCAAAATGGCAGAGGTGATTCCCGGGTGGAAAATGACTCAAAGGGTGCAAAAGATTCAAAGAAGGCAAATGATGCCAGGGATTCAAAGAAGGCGGAGACCTCCGGAAAGGACGGTTCAGGAAAGAAGAAATCACTGCGTGCCGTGGATCTGCTGGCAACGCTGACGCAATTGACGGTGGATACGGTCGCTGAACAGATCCGAGACATCCTTCCCGATGGTGAACCCGCAGAGGTGTACGTGAGCGGTGGCGGAGCTTATAACGACACCCTGATGAAGGGACTCACCGACCGTCTGGATCCCGTTCCGGTCACGAAAACCGATGAGCTTGGTGTATCGGCTGATGCGAAGGAAGCGCTCTTTTTTGCCGCGCTGGCCAATGAACTGGTATGCGGTGAGAATTCGCGGCTCCATCTGGGTAAAATATCGCTGCCGGATCAGGAAAATTCATAGTCATGTAAGCTCCGACTTCACATGGAAAATGATCAAACCCGGTCATCCGGACGACTGCTGGAAACCCTGAATTTTTGCATCCATCTGAGGTGGCATTACCAGGTTGGGATATTGTCCGGCGGCTTCCTGCTGGGTGGACTGCTCTCCGGGCTGGAATCGCCGGTGGATTTCATCTATCACTTTCTGGTGATTCATTTATTGCTGTTCGGCGGGGCAACCGTGTACAATTCGTATTGGGACAAGGACGAAGGTCCGATCGGCGGACTCAGACAACCGCCTCCGCTGGCTGCCTGGACCCGTCCCGCCTCCATTCTGCTGCAATTTGGCGGCCTTGTCCTGTCCATTCCGCTGGGGCCGGTCTACCTGTTGTTCTACCTGCTCAGTATGCTCTTTTTCTGGCTCTACAGCCATCCGGTCTACCGGTGGAAAGGGAAGCCAATATTGAGTCTGATTGCGATAGGTGTAAGCACCGGTTCCAATTCACTCATATTTGGATATCTGGCTGCCGGTTCGTCGTGGGATCCTGCAATTCTGATTCCCGCAGCGGGTGTGGCCCTGATCATGCTGAGTCTCTATCCGGTTTCTCAGATTTACCAAAGGGAGGATGATGAGAAGCGGGGCGACCGTACCTTTGTCGTGGCTTATGGAGCAGTGGCGGTATTGCGCTTTTTTGTGTCATCGTTTCTGCTTGGGGCCATTCTGGTCACGGTTGGATTCCGGGTATATCAGCCTGCTCTGATGCCGGTTTTTATTCCGGTTGCGGCAGCAGCTGGTGGTCTGGCTGCCCTTTTTCTCCGGTCGCTCAGGGGAGACCGGTCGGAGTACGCTGCTGTGATGCGTATTAAATACACCATGTCGATACTCTTCGTGCTGTTTTTACTGGCGGCTATGGTCATTAATCATTAATTGATGTACTTTTGAGGCAAATTTTCCATCAACTGAACACATTGAAATTTCAACATGCCACAAGTCATTACCCAGGATCATATTGACAGGGCCATGTCCTATGCCAGGTTCCGGGACCTGATCTACAGTCTGCTCATTGAACGGCAGACAACCGGAAGCGACCAATCCAAAGAGCTGGTCCATTATACCCGCCTGAGCTCCCAGCGCATGGATCGCATGGACAAACAAACGGTCATTCTGCCCGAGCTGATGGATGAGCTGAAAGCCATAAAGGAGAATCAGATCTGGCTGGGATTGGTGGAGGCGTGGTGCGGTGATGTCGCTCATGGCATACCGCCTCTGGCTAAAATGGCGGTATCGGTTCCCAAAGTAAGCATGCGTCTTCTGTTGCGCGATGAAAATCCGGATGTGATGGATGCCTATCTGACCAACGGAAGCCGTTCGATCCCAAAAGTGATTGCACTGAAGAAGGATACGCTTGAGGAGCTGTGGACATGGGGACCGCGTCCGGAGCCCGCTCAAAAGCTGTTTTTCGAGTTGCGGGAAAAAGGTGAGCCGATCACCGACATCGCCGAAGAGCTGCAAAAGTGGTACAACCAGGACAAGGCGCAAACGCTGCAGAAAGAGATTCTGGAGCTTGTGCGCTCGGTAAAATAACCGGTCGTAAAACCGAAATAACCGGTTGTAAATGCGTTGTAAAAGCGAAGTCATTTAATAAAAAAGTGCAGTTAAGCATGTAATGCCTGTTTCTGCGGCAAATCCGGAGCTTCATGCCAGCTGAGTTACCCCATAATCCCGAAAGTCCCGAAGTGCCTGGTGATGATCTGCAGGCGTTTTACCGGCATGTGGCTCAGACCAGCGATGCGCCGATGGGACTGGAGATCGAGAGTGCTTATGGAGTTTTTCTGTGCACGCGTGACGGACGCGAGATCATCGATTTCATTTCCGGCATTGCCGTCAGTTCGCTCGGGCACGGGCATCCCGAAGTGGTGCGGGCAGTGCAGGAACAGGCGGCGCGGCATATGCACGTGATGGTGTACGGGGAGTTCATTCAGCGTCCGCAGTCCGCCCTGGCGGCCCGGCTTGCGTCCCTGTTGCCCGATTCGCTTGGCCGTATCTATTTCGTCAATTCAGGGACCGAGGCCAACGAGGCGGCGCTCAAGTTGGCCAAAAAGTATACGGGGCGGCACCGGTTCGTGGCATTTTGGGACGGCTACCACGGCGACACGCAGGGTTCGCTGAGCGTTACCGGGCGGGATGTGTACCGTATTCCTTATGAACCGCTGCTGCCGGACGTGACCTTTTGTGACTTCAATGATCCGTCTGTCCTGGAGCTGATCACCGATGAGGTGGCGGCCGTGATCCTGGAGCCGATCCAGGGCGAAGGAGGGATTATTGCGGCGGATCCGGACTGGCTTGCTGCCGTGCGCCGGCGCTGTACGGAAACGGGGACACTGCTTATTTTCGATGAAATCCAGTCGGGATTCGGCCGGACCGGGAGGCTGTTTGCCTTTGAACATTACAACGTGGTACCGGATATCCTGACCATGGCCAAGGCGATGGGCGGGGGGATGCCGTTGGGCGGCCTTGCCTCATCCTCGGAAATCTTCCGCGCATTCATGTATGACCCGCCGCTGAACCATGTGACCACATTCGGCGGACATCCGGTTTCCTGTGCGGCGGCCGATGCGGCGCTGCGCGTGCTGATGCGCGAGGGATATATGGAGCGGGCTTCGGAAATCGAGCTACTGACCCGGAAGATACTCCGCGGCAAGGGAATCGTGGAAGTCCGGGGCCGGGGCGCCATGCTCGGGCTTCAGCTCGTCGATGCCGACACCACCCGCAAAGCCGTTGCGCATTGCCTGAATGAACACGGGATATTATTGGGATGGACGCTACATTCGAATACGCTGGTGCGGCTGGCCCCGCCGCTGATCATCGACCGGGCACTGCTCGAACAAACGCTGATGATCATCCGGGATGCGGTGTCGATGATGGCCCCGGCTTCCTGAAAATATGTCTGCGGACAAGTTGCTGATTATATCCATCATCCTGGCCGATCCACTTGTTCAGGCGGGAGAACATCAGCAATACAATCCTGTTTATTGGCAAGTATAGCGGTCGGATGGAGACTTGTTTTCTATACATACTGCATTTGTAATCAGAATGGACAGTGTGCCTGTGATTCGTCTTTTGGTATATGTGCAAAATATGTTACATTGAAGAAAGCTGATTATCATGGACACCTGTTTTGGACACGGATAAACGGAAATCAGAAGCGATACGAGGACGGGGAACCGCAGCCAATCCGGCCAACCGGTTCGCACGGCTGGAAGTGCAGCCGGATCCGGAGTACGCCGAAAGCGGAATCTCGCCCAAAACGTGCTTCTACAGCGACGATGCGTCGGATGTGATCGCGGTCAATGATAGCCCGGATGTGCCGTTCGATGCCAGCCTGAATCCGTATCGCGGATGTGAGCACGGCTGTGTCTACTGCTATGCCCGGCCGTTTCATGAGTATCTGGATCTTTCGCCGGGACTCGATTTCGAAACGAAGATCATGGTCAAGAAGGATTCGGCTCGGAAGCTTCGTCGACAGTTGCAGCGGCCATCGTGGCAACCGCGGACGCTGTCGGTGAGCGGGGTGACCGATCCCTATCAGCCGGTAGAGCGCCGGCTCGGGGTCACGCGCCGGTGTCTGGAGGTTCTGGCCGAGTTTCGGAATCCGTTCACCATCGTCACCAAGAATTACATGGTGACGCGCGACATCGACATCCTCGAGGAGATGGCCCGGCATAATGCGGTGAAGGTGATGATCAGTCTGACTTCACTTAATCCGGACCTGACACGCATCATGGAACCGCGCACCAGCCGTCCGGAGCGCCGGCTCAAGGCCATCCATGAGCTCTCGCGGGCCGGCATACCGGTTGGTGTGCTGTTCGCGCCCGTCATACCCGCGCTGACCGACGAAGAGCTGCCTGCAATGGTAGCAGCGGCGGCAAAGACAGGGGCGATGTTCGCCAGTTATGTGCTCCTGCGTGTGCCCGGTGCGGTGGTGCCGCTGTTTGAAACGTGGCTGGATCAGCACTATCCGGACCGTAAGCAGAAAATCCTCTCTCGTCTCAAATCACTGCGCGGTGGCAAGCTGTACGATACCCGCTTCGGTTACCGGATGAAAGGTCAGGGAGCCTATGCCGAGCAGATCCGGCAGACGTTTCGGATCTCCTGCCGCAGACATGGACTGTCTGAAGCGGGTCCGCTCCTGAATGTTTCCGCATTCCGGCGGATGCCGTCCCAGGGAGAACTGGATTTGTTTTAAGGACGTGCTTCTGAAGCATCCTCATAATCGGACTAATCGCCGTATTCGATTTGAACGCTACCGCCCGAAGTCCTCAGCTCTACGGCAATACCACCGCCGTGAACCGAGCCATGAATATTGCGTGGGGTGATGTCCCCGGCCATGTTATCCAGTCTGTTACTTACACTGGCACCGGTAGCGCGGATATCCATCCCCTGATTGCGAGGGACGATGGCCTTTATAGAACCACCTGAGGTATGCAGCGAGAGGTGTTCTTCAAGATGCAACACCCGGGCATCGATCGGACCGCCGCTCGTCCGGGCTTCAATGGCGCCCGAAACCCTGTCCAGCCGGATCGGGCCGCCACTCGTCCGGGCCGAGAGTTTGCCGGTGGTATTGGTAATGCGGATTCCACCGCCGCTGGTCCGGGCGGTTAAATTTCCGGTGATATCTCTTGCGTTTATAGGCCCGCCCGAAGTCCGTGCAAGTACTTCGCCGGTTACCCGTTCAACGGTCACCGGTCCGCCGCTGGTGATCAGTGACACATTGTGTGCAATATCGAATGCCGACACACTTCCACCACTTGTTTTGGCACGCACCTCAGTCGACTCCGGCACAAGAATATCGTACGAAACAGATACGTTCGTTCCGGTCCGGAAAAAGCCTCCGCTTCGTTTGGGCTCGGCGGTGATTTCAACGCCGTTGGGTGAATCGGTAACCGTGATTTCAACCGGAGCATCTTCACCTTCATGCAAATAGGATCTGTTCTTCCTGACATGGATCCGGATTTCAATCTCATTCCGATTGTGCGAGTTGACAGTGATTGAACCCCCGAATGTGCTTGCGCTGATGTAAGCTGGTAATGAAACTGCGATGCGTTCGGTATGCCAGACCGGCTTGTCCGCCAGCGATGATTTCTTACCGGCACCGGGAGCAAATGCAAAGATCCCACCGCCGATGCCGCTGCCGGAAGTTACTCCTGAAAGCAGGAATACCCCTGTAATAATGAGAATGAGCCACCCTTTCGTATTCATAAGCTACTCCGTAATCGTGTATCTGAGAGAATTGCAATTTGAGTCGATTGGTGCAATCGGAAAAATGATAGTGTAATATGCATGTGTTCATGATATACGCAGGATATCATGAAAAGTTATGGCAATATCCGATACAGTGGAAAGTGGTTAATTTGGTTATATTTTGTGACAGGCAATCTCCTGTATATACATCTTTCAATCCAAAAAACGGATACCTCATGACCGGTTCTAGGTACAATTTGAGTCCCCCCCTGGAGATCCTGACAGGCCTGGCCCTGTTCGATGCCGGCACCGTCACGGAAGAGCGAATCCGTGAGTTCCGTCGATTCGGGATGCGGCTTGATCGTGACCGAGCCGATGCAGCACCCCTTTCCGATGGTGATAAAATCCGGGCATGGTACCACGAATTCATGCCCCGTGAAATCCGGGATACGGCCGGGATCGTATTTGGGTACCTTCGCCTGGTTTCGCTGGTCATAGTGATCCTGGGTTTTCTGACCGGAACCGGTGCTGCGGGATACCTGTTTTACTATGATGGAACCGCGCCCGTCAATGTGCTGCCGGTGCTGACCTTTTTTGCGTTTCTGCCACTGTTACTGCTGCTTTTATCTGTCGGATATTCGTTGATCGGCAGCCGGGGCACCAGTCACCTGCCGCCGGTATTCAGGTGGATCGAGGGGCCGGTTCGCACCCGCATCCGTAAGACACTGAATAACGCTGCGTCCGGTATGTCGAAGGCCGATACGGGTATTACGACCGGCAGTACAAATACCGTCAACGATCCAATGCATGGCGACACAAACGCTCATCAGGACGCGCATTCCCAAATGAGTGCGAGCATCAGTGCCAATGAGATCCGGCTGGTGCATTCCGAACCCGTACGCTATTTCCTGAAGCAAAATCTTCAGCTGGCGGGTGCGGCTTATCTGACAGGTGCACTTATATGGATGCTGCTCAACGTGATCACGACCGACCTGGCTTTCTCGTGGAGCTCAACGCTGGAACTGCGCGGGGAGACGCTCTATTCCATCACACAAACCATCTCGGCTCCCTGGAGCCGCATCGTGCCTGGGGCTGTTGTTGATGCCGAAACGGTCGAGACCACCCGGTTCTTCCGGGCAGAACGCGGCGATTTGCGGACGGAGAGCGGTGATTTCCGGGCCACGTCATCCGGACGCTGGTGGCCGTTTATTTTCATGACCATTCTGGTGTACGGGTTCCTGCCCAAAGCAATAGCGTTTGCCTGGTATCGCTGGCGGCTAGGTAAATCCACGGAGACCGCCCTGGTTTCATCGGATTCCGGCATGGAGATACTTGGATACATGGAGGAACCACTGATCACAACACGGGGCGACGACCGGGGCAATACCGTCAGCCGGGCCGAAACGGTGCCTTCACAGCGGGCAGAGCCCTCCGGAACATGTGTGGTGCTATTCTGGGGGCTGGACGAGACGGATACATCCGGCATCGCACGCGTGTTGAACCGTCGGATCCTGTCTGCCCGGCACATCGGAGGCCTCAATTCCACCGAGAAAGACCGGCAGATCATCATGGACTCAGCCCGCCTGTCCATGGAAAACGGCCATTGCGACATCCTGGTGCTGGTTCCTTATTGGGAATCGCCCACGATCCGCCTGGAGAAAAAACTGCATGCCCTGCTTGGCGAGAATCAGCAGTCCCGGATCATCATCATGCCGGTGATTGAAGAAAGCGTCCAGAACAAGCAGGCCAACGAAATTAATTGGCGCACCCGGGTGGATCAAATCAACCGCACCCACGGCAGGAAGCGTGTCTTTCTGGATGTACGTAATATTCTTGACAGCAACCGTTTAACCAGTATCACATGAGTCATCCTGTATTCGTTGTCACTGGCGCCCCCAACAAGGGCAAGAGCACGTTCATCAAGGCGATGACCAACGATGCGTCGGTGGTGGTAAGAGAGCATGCGCGCACAACCACCTCGGCCAAATCTTATCCCTTTACAATCGACGAGGAGACCTGTTTTACGCTATGGGATACGCCCGGATTTGAAAACGCCGCCGAAATGCATGAGATTTTGGATAAGTGGGGTATCCGTGAATCCGATCATCCCATCGAGCTGATCCGCAGATTTATGGAAGCCTATGCCGGGCATCCTGATTTCATCTATGAACTGGAAATTTTCAAACCGATTGCCGATTACGCCTGCATCGTGTACGTGGCGGACTGTTCAAAAAAATTCCGGGAATCGGAATATCTCAGGGAGATGGAGCTCCTCAAATTCACGCGGCTGCCGCGCATTGCTGTTTTGAATCCCATTGACGGCGACCGGTATCTGGAATCGTGGCGGAGCGGACTCACCGATTATTTCAATAACATCAAGGTGTTTAATCCGCATGAAACCACGTTTGATGAAAAGCTGCGCATTCTCGGGGCGTTCAGCCACCTGAATGATGAGTGGGAAGAGCCTTTGAACAGAGTGATTGAAGCGCTTAAGGTGCAGCGTGAAAATGTGATTGAAGAATGTGCCAGGATTATACGTAAGACCATTCTGCAGATTTTTGACAGGGAGTTTTCAATTCGCTATGACGGCACCCGGGACGAAGCAGAACAGCGGGCGGAGCTGATGTCGCAGGTCAGGGTTTTCGTCCACAAGACCATGAACGACGCCCAGCGCGAGATCATTAGGCGGTTTGGACTGCAAATAGATGTCGCGTTTGACCGGGAGTTTGCGGACAATGATCTGTTCGATACGACCGTGCGGCGGAAAAACCTTTCTGTGCACCAGCGGGCCATGATCAATGCCATTGTAGGCGGCGGGATCGGGGCGGTTATTGACGTGGCGGCCGGTGGTCTGACATTTGGTGTCTTTACAGCGGCACTGGGTGTGGGCGGCGGCATTGCTGCATATATGAGAGATTTGTCACCGATGGATTTGGTGAAGATCGGCGGATTCGATCCCGATGAAGAACAAATGAGTGTCGATTCGCTTAATCCCGAGCTGGGATTGCTGGTCATCAACCGCTTGCGGCAGGTGGTCGCGGTTCTGTACAACCGTACCGCTGCCAATACCGAAAATGTGATAATCCGCAAAGATCTGGATCCGGCCGGATTGCACAAAATCGGTTCACTGCTGAAAAAGATCGCATCATCCCGGAAACATCGATATTCCGAGAAGTACAAAAAGGAACTGCTGGATTTCATTTACCAGGTGCTGAAAAAGGACCGCAAAGGAGCGCTGGTGGAAATCGGGTGAACGGGCTCAGCTGTAACAATGTTCGAATGAGTGCAAACAGCATACATGGTAAGCAAGGCGATCCGTTTCGCAATCTGTTTTGCGATCCGTTTTGCGATGAGCTTGTGCAGATTGTGATACCAAACAATTTATGAAGGTGTATGCGATGATGTCTGCGAAGGTGTCTGCTGACCAAAGGAATACGATCGAACAACATGAACCATTTAATCTCAATGATGGTAACAAGTAACGGGCGCAACATATATCCGGTGGTTTCAGCTGTTATCATGCTGCTTGTTGGCGGGCGTGAGGTAACAGCACAAGACCTTGAGCTTGATACATTGAGATATGATCTGTCCGAAATTGAAATCCAGGCTGCCCGTGAAATCGAAACCGAGGCAAGTGCGCCGTTCTCTGTATCTGTTGTAAGCCGCACGGTGGGAGAGCAGGGAAGCGAACCAGCCTTCAGTTTTGACCGGATTGCGGCAGGCATACCCGGATTATGGGTGAATGACCGCCACAATTACGCGCTTGGCGAACGGGTTTCGATCCGTGGCATGGGCTGGCGTGCTTCATTCGGTGTCAGAGGGATACATGTACTGATGGATGATATCCCGCTCACAGTTCCGGATGGGCAAACGGTTCTGGACATCATAGATCCGGCCATGGTGCGTCAGATCGAGGTGGTGAGGGGGCCAAGTTCTTCGTTCTGGGGCAATGCCGGCGGCGGCACCCTGTTTCTGTCAACGCGTCCGGCCAGTTATGAGACATCATTGCGAACCCGTTGGTACGGGGGTGCGTTCGGCACCTACAGCGCACAGGTTCAGACAACCCACCAGGAAGGGCCCAGGGCGTATCATGTGAATGCATCCTGGCTGCAGAGAGACGGCTACCGCGATCATAGTCAGCACCAATCGTTCCGGATGACCGGGCACATGAACTGGCAGCTGGAATCCGGCCGCGAACTGCAGCTTAGCGGAGCATTTGTCGATGCACCGGACACCCGGAGCCCGGGAAGTCTCAATAAATCCGACCTTGCTGATGATCGCAGTCAGGCAAACGCTCTTTTCAGAACGGCATCAGCCAAAAAAAACTGGCGACAGGGTCAGCTTGGACTAACTCTGCGATCAGATAACCGGATGGGTAATTGGCAAAGCACGCTTTATGGCATTGCCAGATCTCTGCATAATAAACTCCCTTTCGCCGACATTGAGGTGGACCGCCTTCTGGCAGGTTCCCGGGTTTCTGTCACCAATTCGTTTCACTTCCTGCGCTGGGGAATGGGCGCAGACGGGGCCGTTCAGTCTGATGACCGGCGTAATTATGATTACATCGACAATTTTGAACGCGGTGAACGTGTGATCAATCAGCAGGAAACCGTTGCCAATGGTGCGATATTCGGACGTTTGGCGACCGATTTTAAACGATTCAACATTTCTGCAGGCATGCGTCTAGACGCGATTCGTTTTGAAAATAATGATCGCCTGCTGTCTGATGGCGAAGACCTGCCCGGTAGCAGAGACGACCAATCCGGAAGCCGTACTTTCATAGCGGTGAGTCCCTCTCTGGGTGCATCCTTGAAAGCCACTCCCGGCCTGCTGTATGTCAACTACGGAACTTCCTTTGAGACGCCGACCACAACAGAGCTGGTCAACCGTCCGGATATGACCGGCGGCTTCAACCCCGACCTGGAACCCGAGCGGGCGCGCGGATTGGAGGCCGGACTCCGCGGCGGGTGGACCCCGATAAAACTTCGCTATGATGTTGCAGTGTTCAGGATGAGTGTGCGTGATCAGTTGATCAGTTTTCGTACGGAAGAAGGCGGCGATCGCGATTTTTATCGAAATGCTGGTAAAACACGGCACGACGGATTCGAAATATGGTTGCGCTGGCAGCCGGTCAGCTGGCTGGAACTCATGACAAACTATAACCGCAGTCATTTCACCTTCCGGGAATCGGTTACAGAAGATGAAAATGTCACGTTTTCGAGAGGCAACCGCCTGCCCGGGATTCCGGACCATCGGTTGATGTCGGAATTGACACTGACCCCCCGGAGCATCCGCATCTCTTTTTCTGCCGAGATCCTGGACTCCTATTATGTGAATAATGCCAACACGGCAACAAATCCCGGTTTCGAGGTTTTTCACCTCAATCTGAGTCACGACGGCATTGCCATCACCGAACACATCCTCCTGGCACCATTTCTGACCGTCAACAACCTCACAAACACCCGCTACAACAGCTCGGTCAGCATCAATGCCAATTTCGGGCGTTACTATGAGCCGGCACCCGGACGTGCGATCTATGCCGGATTCAGCCTGGCGTTATAATACCTTCTGCTACCACATACGGCAGCCCGATCAATGCGACCGATCGCATCACGCTTCCATCAGGAATGCATTATGCCGCATGCAAGGCACTTTGTATTTTTTTATATTGATTCTGTATTTAACAGGATCTTTTACAAGCAAATTGCAGACTCATCTTCAGGTATACAGCAGATATGCTTTCATATGATTTGTATGAGAAAACTGATCCATATGAGAAAACGGTAACTCCACTGCTTGCCGAAATAAGAGAGTCGAAAAGAATCAATTATGTCGATCGGAAAACCCTATAACGATTATTATCATTATCTGAAAAACCGGTTCAACAAGGTCACCTACAAGGTTTCTGTGGATGGCGGCTTCACCTGCCCCAATATTGATGGAACGGTTGGCCGCGGTGGATGTATCTACTGCAACAACCGCAGTTTTGTGCCGAAATACCTCGACCGGAAGGATTCCATCCGCAGTCAGATTGAACAGGGAATTGAATCGCAGCAGAAACGCTATGGAGCAGAGCGTTTTCTGGCCTATTTTCAGTCTTATACAAACACCCATGACACAGTCGAGCGGCTGGAACTACGCTACCGGGAAGCTCTGGATCACCCGGATATTGACGGACTGGTCATCGGAACCAGGGCCGATTGCCTTCCAGAACCGGTCGTTTCACTGCTGGAATCGCTGGCACGCGAATGTTATGTCGCAGTGGAGATAGGCATCGAGTCGGTATACGATGACACGTTGTTGCGCATCAACCGGGGGCACGATTTCGCCGCTGTAGAGCAGGCCTGTGAGCGGCTGACCGGACGCGGCATCCACATTGGTGCGCACCTTATCCTTGGAATTCCGGGAGAGCAGCGGCGTCAGTGGCTTGATTCGGCTGTAGTGGTATCCGGGCTGCCCATCGAATATCTCAAGATACATCATCTCCAGGTAGTAAAAGGAACAGCTCTTTCCCGGCAGTTCTACGATAACCCGTTTCCGGTTTTCACGTTCAGCGAATGGGTGGATCTGGTGTGTGACTTCATGGAGTACCTGCGGCCCGATATCGCCATCGCCCGCATGTCAGGAAGCGCCCCGCCCCACCTTCTTATTGTTCCGCAGTGGGGGCGTAAAAAACATTCCGAAGTGAAGCAGCAGGTAATGGAGACCATGCTGGCACGCGGCACTCGCCAGGGTGTGCGCTATGCCACTTCACCAGGACCATCCGCTCTGTCTTTGTAAACGACTCGGCCTGAAGCCGGTACAGATAGACGCCGCTGGCCAGTCCACTCGCATTAAACGTGACCCGGTACTCCCCGGCATGCTGCTGCTCGTCAACAAGCGTGGCGACCCGGAAGTTGTCAATATCAAAGGTCTCCTCAGTCTGATAATTGAGATGCGCCATCAGTACACTTTCGAGTGAGGTTCCCTCAAAGAGTGCTCCGGTAAAAATCAGATCTCCGTCAACAAAATAGAGAATGCGGTTATTGAGGGGGTCGGTACGGATTTCGAAGTTGAAGTATTTGCCGGTTTCATAGGCTGCACCAACATCATACAAAATCCTTGCCCTCCGATGTAATTTGGTTGCGGATGATGATCTTGCCGTCATCAAACCAGACCCAGGCCGTCAGATTGTCCTTCGAAGGCTCCTCCACGATAGTATGGAACTGGTTCTGGGATTCCAGTTCGCTGAAATGAAGATCCATGGGCAGGGAATAACCCTGCGATATGAAAGGACCCAGGAAGGGTGCCGCAATGCCGGTCAGCTGTCCGGTCTCCAGTTCGGCCCGCGGTTTCAGTCGCATTTTCAGCGGTTCCGACAAGGCGTTGTCTTTGGTCAGCACAAACGGGTTGTCTTCACTTCTCGGAAATTCGCTCCAGCCGCCAAGTACCAGGTATTCTGCCGAGTTGTCAAGTGAAGTCTGTGAAATGTTCTCATTTCAGAGATGAGCAGCTGAAAGTTGCCCTCATTTTCATTTACCCATCTTTCCGCGTTTTAAATATAAACGATAAGCATATCGATGGGTACGGATCCTTCCGTCCCGGATGCCTGTATGTCAAATGCCGAGTGAACGTGGATTTGGCTGTGCGTAGCATTTGAGGCATGGTCATGTTGGATATGATGGCCGGAAACGATGGTCAGATGAGCTTATTTATTTTCCCTGAAACAGTGTGATAAACGTCATCGTTCAGCCGGAATGCGACATATTTTATAGTCTGTCCGGCTGAGTGGTGCTGTTTTTCATAATATGTTTGAATATCGAGATTCTCGGGAATACTTTCCAATCGGTAAAGGTCGGATATCTGTTGTTTGATCGGAAGATTGAGGATATCAATAACCTGAAGTGTAAAGTTGAAGAGCCGGTCGCTGTCGGTTTTCAGATGGATGAGTCCGTCTGCCTGAAGTATCCGGGCATAGCGCTGCAAAAAAACGGGATGGGTCAGCCGCTTGCGAGTTTCGGATTTTTTCAGATAAGGATCGGGAAAAGTGATCCATATTTCATCGATCTCACCGGGAGCAAAGTAATTGGTGAGGTGGTCGATCCGGGTGCGCAGGAAGCGGACATTGCGAAGACCGGCGTCCAGCGCCTGCATGGCCCCCTTCCAGATACGGTCTCCCTTAATGTCGAGCCCCAGGAAATTGCGATCGGGATAGCGCGAGCCCAGCCCCAGGCAGTAATCCCCTTTTCCGCAGGCGAGCTCAAGCGTTATGGGATTGTCGTTTCCGAACAGCTCCGACCATTTGCCGCGTACCGATGCGTGGTCTCCATCCCTGTAGTGATGCAGGTCTGTTACATTCGGAAGCGAGAGAATTTCCTTGTATCGCTCGATTTTGGTACGTTTGGGCATGGTGCCGTTATACAGTTTTTCTTCAGCGAAACGGCTGGAACGGTTATGACTTTTTTTTGACAGGAGGTTGGTTAACGCCGGATTCTTGTTATGCTGTTTGATGTGTGGTGCTGTATGACATGTGGTGCTGTATGACATGTGGTGCTGCATGACATGTGGTGCTACTTGACCAGGAGCATCCTGCCTGCGGCGGTATGGTTTCCACTGGAAAGGCGGTACAGGTACATCCCGCTTGAAAGATTGCCTCCGGCGGCCGCTACATCGAATGGAACGGAATGGCGGCCGGGCGGCATCGACTCGTTAAGAAGCGTTGTAATCCTCCTTCCGGTGATGTCATAAACGGAAAGTTCCACTTCGGAAGTTTGCGCAAGCTCGAAGACGATGTTCGTCAGCGGATTGAACGGATTCGGATAGTTGCCGTGAAGGGTGATGTGGCCGGCCAGCTGGTCCGTCACGCCGGGATCTTCAGCGGAAGTGTCCACAAACCCGCCAAACGTGGCAATGGTAGCCATGTTCAGCTGCGTCACCTTGTGGACCAGATCCATGTTGATCTTGTCCCATGTGTCGGTGGTTTTGTGATAATAGGGGTTGGGCGTGTATAACGGGTTTTGCGTGTTCCATGGCGCCGCATTTTCGATGACCAGGACGGCGGGGTACCCCTCGTCGGCGAAAACATCATGATCGCTGTAGGCGCCTCGTGCAAACGGCGGTTCGTTCATGATGAGGCCGATGTCGAAATCGATATTGGCGTTGTGAAGCAGGGTGCCGAAGGTGACCGATTCGTCCACCATGAAATTATCGTGCATCACCAGGGCTGTGTACAAGTGGTGGTTGTTGTAGCCGATCATGTCAATGGAGATCATCCCGCGGATGTCGTCGTTGTTGCTGCTTGCGCGTCGTGCAAAGTGGCGGCTTCCCACATGGTTGGTGTTGGTATTGGTGGCTCTGATTGCCGCCGGTATGCGTTCCTCCACTCCGAAAGCGATGAAGACCAGGGTGTAGTCGGGACGGAAACCAACCTCCGGATCGGAGAGCACCCGGGCCAGCTCCAGGACGGCGGCCACGCCGGTGGCATTGTCGTTGGCGCCGGGGGCATCTATCGTCTGCCAGTTGGCGGCGTTGTTCCAGTTGTCGTCCCGGTCGGCGGTGGAGTCGAAGTGTCCGCCGATCACATAATAGGAGTCGGGGTAGATGGCTCCCTCAATGGTGGCGACCACATTGACCTGAGGCATGGTGTTGTATGGATGCTGGGCTGACGCAACATAGAACGTGTCGAAATGGACCGATGACAGTCCGGGCATCTGGTCGAACACGTCCTTGATGTAGACCGCGGCGCTGTCCTTGCCGGGAGTGAATGCGATCCGGCTGCGCGTGCCGCCTGCATCCTCCAGCACCTGGATGTGCTTGAGGAGACTGTCGAGGGATATGGCATCAATCATCTCATATATGATCTCGTCGGGCGGAGGGGTGCCGGCATGTGAAGAAGCCGGGCCGAGCGATGCCGCTGTCAGGAACAGGATGATCGAAAGTATGGAGATACGTGCAAATAAAGACATAGAAGCTTATGGTTTGATGGACAGCCCGTATGTAAAGGCCTATAATGTAAAGATGCGACAAATTTATTTAACCAGCATCATGCGGCTGTAGAGCCGCACAGTGCTGGCGGTCAGTTCATACTGGTAGATTCCGCTCGGAAGCGCGGCGGCATTAAAGGTGATCTGATGGGGTCCGGCCGGTAACGCTGAATGAAAGTGTCTTGTAATGTTGAACATGTGAATTATCTGGAGAAGATGGATGGATGGTTGGGAAAGCAACGTTATTATGCCTGTTACTTATTATAGCTGACTACGCCTGCTGCTTCCATTTGATATTGCATCCGATGGACGGTTTCTGGTCACCGGATGGCATTTCACCATTGATGAGCGCATCCATGGCAGCTTTCAGGTCTGCCCCGGTCACCGGCTCGTCATTGCCACGACGGCTGTCATCAAACTGTCCGCGGTATGCCAGTTTCAGATCCTTGTCATACAGGTAGAAGTCAGGGGTGCAAGCAGCGTTATAGGCCCGTGCCACTTCCTGGGTTTCATCAAAAAGATAGGGAAATCGGTAGCCGTATTGCGCGCTTTCCTCGGCCATCTTATCCGGGGCATCATCCGGATAGTTTTCGACATCGTTGGAATTGATGGCTGCCACACCGATCCCTTTGTCGATGTACTCCGAGGTAACCTGAACGAACTTCTCGCGGATGTGCTTGACGAACGGACAATGGTTGCAGTAAAAAACGACGAGCAGTCCGTGTTCACCGGCAATCTGGTCGCGCGAAAAAACGTTGCCGTGTGGATCGGGAAGGGAGAAGTCAGGGGCCGGAGTTCCGAGTTCAAGCATGTTAGATGGAGTGCGTGCCATAGATAAGATCAGTTTCAGGTTTTATGATAAAAAAGTTAAACACCAAGATAAATTTTTAAGCCATGTATGTCCATTTATAAAAATGGGTTTAAAACCGGGCTGTATCGACAGGTTTTGATATTATTTTTGAAAACTCATGAAAATGGACTGAAAATTGCATTTTCCCCTATGGAAAGGTTGCGCAACATCTTATTTTTAACTTTTTACAACAACCACTGATGTCATGGACTCCATTACACAGCCTGTCACACCTGATTTCAGCTCTACATCGTTTATTTATTTTGATCTGGATGACACGCTGATAGATCATAAAAAGGCCCAGGACCGCGCTATGGTGGATGTCTGGACACAGTATCCACTGTTACAGAAGGTCGAACCGCTCGTATTTGCATCGGAATATGCCGCATCCAATCACCGGTTGTGGGAAGCCTACCGCAATAATGAGGTGAGCCAGCACGAGTTGCGCCGGCTGCGATTAGAAGAGACATTCAATCGGCTCAATATCAGCTCACTCGACTGGCGTGAAGTCGACAAAGTCTACATGGATTGCTATTCGCGGCATTGGGACTGGATTCCCGAGGCCCGCGAGGCCTTCATCAGGATTTCGGAGCATTATCCGGTCGGTATCATGACCAACGGTTTTACCTTCGTTCAAAAGAAAAAGTTCGAGCATTTTTCCCTGAACCGCTACACCCGCCACCTTATCATTTCCGAGGAAGCGGGTCATCTCAAACCGGATACACGGATTTTTGATTTTGCTGCCGAAAAAGCCGGGTGCCGGCCCGGTGAGCTGCTTTATGTCGGGGACTCCTATTCATCCGATGTGACAGGAGGCGCCCGAAGTGGCTGGAAGACTGCCTGGTTTAACCGGTCCGGCCTGAATCCCGAACCAAATCTTGCCGATTTTGCCTTTTCCGATTATGGACAGCTGCTCGGATCCCTGCAAAAAACAATGCAAAGTGAAGCCAGATAGAAGCAATCCAAACTGAACCGTACAAACCACACATATAATCAACTAATCACAATTAATTCGTAACAATGTCCCAATTGCGTTTTTCCGAACCTGACGTAACCCTTGAACTGGCACGTGAACACGGCCTTACCGATGAGGAATTTGACAAGATATGCGAATATCTGGGCCGCACACCGACGTTCACCGAACTGGGGGTCTATTCGGTGATGTGGAGCGAGCACTGCTCCTATAAAAACTCCATCGCCGTATTGAAAACCCTGCCGCGCACCGGTCCGACCTTGCTTGTTGGCGCCGGAGAGGAGAATGCCGGACTGGTAGACATTGGCGACGGATTGGCATGCGCATTCAAGATAGAGAGCCACAATCATCCGTCGGCGGTAGAGCCGTACCAGGGAGCGGCTACGGGTGTTGGCGGCATTCACCGCGACATTTTTACGATGGGTGCGCGACCGGTGGCGGCGCTGAATTCGCTTCGCTTCGGTTCGATGAGCGAACCGCGGGTGCGGTATCTGGTGGATGGGGTTGTCCGTGGTATAGCGGATTACGGCAATTCCTTCGGTGTGCCGACCGTCGGCGGTGAGGTATGCTTTGACAAGAGCTACCAGGGCAATCCACTGGTCAATGCCATGAGCGTGGGTATTGTGAAACACGGCGAGACCGCTTCGGCCATAGCCGAAGGTGTCGGGAATCCAGTCATCATTGTGGGGGCATCTACAGGTCGCGACGGCATTCACGGAGCGACATTTGCATCGGAGGAAATCAGTGAGGCCAGTGAGGCCAAGCGTCCGAGTGTTCAGGTGGGGGATCCGTTTACGGAGAAGCTGCTTCTGGAAGCGTCGCTGGAGGCGCTGAAAACCGGAGCTGTGGTCGGCATCCAGGATATGGGTGCGGCAGGTATCAGCTGCTCCAGCTCTGAAATGAGTGCCAAAAGCGGTACCGGAATGCAAATCGATCTGGACAAGGTTCCGCTCCGTGAAGACGACATGAGCGCTTATGAGATCCTGCTTTCAGAGAGTCAGGAGCGCATGCTGATCGTGGCGCAGAAGGGCCGTGAGCAGGAGGTGATGGATGTATTTGCGAAATGGGATCTGAATGCGGTCGTTATTGGTGAGGTGGTTGATACCGGACAGGTGTCCTATCTGCGGGACGGCAAGGTGAAAGCCGATATCCCGGCTGACAGCCTTGTGCTGGGTGGCGGCGCCCCCGTCTACACCCGCGACACCGTAAAGCCGGAGTATCTGGATAAGACCGGGACCACCGATCTTTCGCCCTACATTGATATCGATGATGTTGAAGGGACCATGCTTAAGCTGCTGGAATCGCCTAATATTGCATCCAAACGATGGGTGTATGAACAGTACGACCACATGGTCCGGACCAATACGGTCGTGGGGCCGGGTCCGTCGGATGCCGGCGTGGTGCGTATAAAAGGCACAAAAAAGGCGCTGGTTGTGGCGACCGACTGCAACGGCAGGTATGTCTACCTGAACCCGCGAAAGGGCGGACAGATCGCAGTGGCAGAGGCTGCGCGGAATGTGGTCTGCTCCGGCGGCAAACCGATGGCCATCACCAACTGCCTGAATTTTGGCAATCCCTACAAGCCGGAAGTGTACTGGACATTCAGGGAGGCGGTCGGCGGCATGGGCGACGCCTGCGAAGTCTTTAACACTCCGGTGACCGGCGGCAATGTGAGTTTCTACAATGAGAATCCGCATGGCGCTATTTTTCCGACCCCGGTGATCGGCATGCTCGGACTCATTGAGGATTACGAAAAAGACACGACCCGATCCGGATTCCGTACCGATGGCGATGAAATTCTTTATGTCGGTGCATCGCGCAGCGGCATCGACGGCAGCGAATACCTTTCGTTTGTGCACGACATCACAGCCGGTGACGCACCTGACATGGATCTCGAATTTGAAGCGAAACTTCAGGATGCCGTCCTCAATGTAATCCGGAAGGGATGGATTGCATCCGCACATGACCTGTCGGATGGCGGTCTCGCCGTGGCGCTTATGGAGAAGGCCATCTTCTCCGGCAAGGGGGCCCGCATCACCCTTGATCTGCCCGGACAGAGTACAACAGAACAGCTCTTCAGTGAGGCGCAATCCGGAATTCTGTTGAGCGTGGCACCCGAAAACATGGAGAGGGTCCGCCAGTTGCTCAACGAATCCGGAATCCCGGTATTTCATCTGGGCACGGTTGGCGGGGAGCGTCTGATTGTAGACGATTTCGCTGATATTCATGTAGACAAACTCCGGGAAATCTACGAGGGCATACTTCCGGGGGCACTCTCGCATACTCAGACGGTATCTTAGCCCGGTATACTCCCGCAGGCAGGCAGGGATTGTTTTTGTGCTGATATAAGGTGCGGCCGGTTGCATTAGTGTATCTGCAAGCCGGCCGGACAGGTGCCTGAGAAATATGCCGCCGGGAACCTGGCGGGTCCGCTCTGCGTTGGGGCGATTGCGATCGACACAATCACTGGATCGATACACGACATGGTGATACGTCAGCTCATCAGAATCGTGACGTCAGCTTTGTGTCGAATAATTTCAAATCCCCCAATCATGCATATCATGAATAACAAGGTAGTACTAATAGCGGGCGGTACCGGTGGCATCGGATCGGCCACAGCAAAACTTTTTGCAAAAACCGGGGCGAAAATCGTCCTTGCGGCCCGAAACCGTGAAAAAGCGGATGCGATCGCGGCTGAAATCAACGAATCCGGCGGGGAAGCCTATGCAGTAGATCTGGATGTGACCGATGCCTCATCGGTTCAGAAGATGGCTGAAACGGTGGTCGGCGAACTCGGGCGGATCGATGTTCTGGTCAACGCATTTGGTACCGGTATGATAAAGGGGATTGCAGAAGCAGAGCCCGAAAAAGCAAAACATGTCCTGGATGTCAATGTGTATGGAACGATCCTGGTCACCCAGGCGGTGCTTCGTCATATGATGGCCGAAAAATCAGGCAAAGTGATCATGTTGCCCGGAATTCTGGGCAAGCACGTTATGCGCAACACCTCCATCTATTCCGCATCCAAGTTCGCGGTGGCCGGTTTTACCAAGGCGCTGGTGGAGGAGACACGGCGTTACGGTATCGGATTCACCCTGCTTTATCTTGGCGGAGTGGCGACGGAATTCTGGGAGAATCCGGATGTGGAGATGAAGGTGCAGTCCGATAAAATGCTTGTGCCGGAAGAGGTGGCCAAAGCGGTATACTATGCCGTATCGCAGCCGGCCCCCGGTGTGCTCAACGAGATGGTGATCCAGCCGGATTCACACCAAATGGTGTAGCCGGATCAGATGATCCCGGATCAGCTGATCTCCTTAAGTGACTTCCGCACGATGGCGATGCCTTCATCAACATGTTCCTTCTGGATGGTCAGCGGCGGCCGGAATCGCACGGCATGAGTCCCGCAGGGCAGCATAAGCATTCCATTTTTATGCGTGGCTTTCAGGAACTTTGGACGCATCGAGGGATCAACAAAATCGAAAGCGCACATCAGTCCGCGTCCGCGCGCAGCTCTGACAGCGTCAAACTCATGGACAACATCATGGATGTGCTCCAGGAGATAGGCGCCGGTATTGGCGGCGTTATCGACCAGGTTGTCCTCTTCAATGATTTCGAGATAGCGTGCGAAACGGACCATATCCACCAGATTTCCTCCCCAGGTTGAGTTGATGCGGGAGGATACCTTGAAGACGTTGGTAGGCAGATCGTCGACCCGTGTGCCGGCGAGGATGCCGCAAACTTGTGCCTTTTTCCCGAAAGCGAGAATATCGGGCTCCACATAGTGCTGATGCGCCCAGAATTTACCCGTCATGCCGATACCGGTCTGAACTTCATCGTGGATAAGGAGTGCTTCGTGGCGGTCGGCGAGAACACGCAATGCCTGATGAAACTCCGGTCGGAAGTGATTGTCACCGCCTTCGCCCTGGATGGGCTCGATGATGATGGCTGCGATGTCATCCTTATAGGTACGGAAATACTGCTCGACCTGTGCGATCGCCTTATTCTCCTGGGCAACAATCAGATCGGTGTTTATCTCATCCATCGGGAAGAGCATCTTCGGATTGACCACACGCGGCCAGTCGAATTTCGGGAACAGGGCAACTTTGCTGAGCTCGGTATTGGTGAGCGACATCGTGTAGCCCGAGCGGCCATGAAATGCCTGATCAAAATGAAGGACTTTGTGTCCCTTTTCGATCCGGTATCCTTTTTCAAAATTCTTCTGGACTTTCCAGTCGAAGGCGACCTTCAATGCGTTTTCAACGGCAAGGGCGCCGCCGGCAACGAAAAAGGCGTGCGGCATGGTTTCCGGGATACCTACGCGTGAAAATGTCTCCAGAAACTCGGCCATTTCGGGGGTATACACATCGGAGTTGGAGGGGTTGTGCATGGCCACGAAACCGATTTTTTCACGGAATTCGTCATTATTCACCATTTTGGGGTGGTTCATCCCCAGCGGATTGGAAGCGAAATAGGTGAAAAAATCAAGATAACTGCGGTTTCCTTTGGCATCATGAAGGTAGGGTCCATGGCTTTTTTTGAGGTCCAGGACCATGTCAAATCCGTCGGCGAGAATATGTTTGCCGAGGGAGGAATGCACAGCATCGGGAGCTATGAGGGATTTTGGAGTCATGAAACGAATGGTTAAGAGGTGCGGACATGCAATAAGAGTAAAATTGGTCACGTAAGCTACCAAAATCACTGCTCAGTACCAAGAATAGGCTGTTTTCTTTTTCACTTTTTCGCCAAAATCGATGTTTAAATAATTTGACAGCGGAAAAAAAAAGTCGTACCTTGTAAGTCTAGACACTGCGGGGTGGAGCAGCTGGTAGCTCGTCGGGCTCATAACCCGAAGGTCGCAGGTTCGAATCCTGCCCCCGCCACCATAAGGCCTCTGCAAGCGATTGTTTTGCAGGGGCTTTTATTTTTTCATACAATGGTGAGACAGTCAATAAGGGACAGGTTTTCAGACGGAGTTCCGCCGCGTACGGTGATAACCACCTCATCCAGCATCCCGCTGTCTTCCGCAATCCGGGCATTGAAATTTTGCGAGGGCTCATCGGTAATCTCAATGGATTCTTCCCGGGTCAGGTAGCCGACATAGCTTATGCGAAGGGTGTAGGTGCCCGGCAGAATGCTTCCAATGCGGAAGAGTCCGTTCCTGTAGGTTGCGGCACCCCTGTAGAAGACGTCATTTTCATCAAGGAGCACCACATTTGCACCTTCCACCGGTTGTCCGTTATCGGCATCGGTGATGATGCCGCGAAGCTGAACCTGTTGTGCATGGGCCGGTACGGTCAGAATGAAAATAAGTATTGCCGGAAGCAGTAATCGGAAGTTAAGGTATTGACTTTCAGGTAAATACATGTTCCTGGGTGATGCAGATATGAAATAAAAAATAAATACCCGAGATGCGCAACCAAGAATACTAAAGGAATACTAAAGTTGCAAAAAAAGCCAAAATAATGAATATTGCGGCGGTTTGGGAACAGCCGTCAACCGGTAATAGAGCAAATTCGGGCACTTATGAAAAGGCAGTAGCCGATGTGATGCATTAGTGATCCAGCGCTTGCGCCACGTCAGAAATAATATCGTCGATGTGTTCAAGTCCGGCCGATATGCGCACCAGGCCCTGCGTGATTCCCACCGCCAGCCGTTCCTCTTCGGTGAGTTTGGAATGCGTGGTGGATGCGGGATGCGTCACAATCGTACGTGTGTCGCCCAGGTTTGATGAGATGGAAAGCATCTCAAGCCGGTCAATGAACGAGCGGGCCGTTGCAAATCCCCCGGGGAAATTGAATACCAGAATCCCCCCGCCCTGTTTCATCTGTCGCAGGGCTAAACGGTGTTGCGGATGGGAGGGAAGAAACGGATACTTTACCCATTCTACTGCCGGATGTTCCTCCATGAACCGTGCCAGCGCCAGCGCGTTAGCACAGTGGCGATCCATGCGCACGGATAGGGTCTCCAGGCTTTTTGACAGCACCCAGGCGTTGAAAGGCGACATGGCCGGACCCGTATGGCGTGCGAAAAAACGAAGCTCTTCAATCAGCTCCTTCCTTCCGACAACTACACCGCCGATGGTGCGGCCTTGTCCGTCAATGAACTTGGTGGCCGAATGCACAATCAGGTCGGCTCCGTAATGACCCGGCTGCTGTAGATACGGCGTGGCGAAGCAGTTGTCGACATTGAGGATGAGATTATGCTTGCGGGACAGGTTGCCGGCAAATTCCAAGTCAATCAGATCCAGTCCCGGATTCGATGGGGTCTCCAGAAAAAGCATGCGTGTCTCCGGACGGATTTCCGCCTCCCAGCTATCCGGACTCCCGATATCGACATAGGTATGGGTGATATTCCAGCGGGGCAGCAGCTGTGTCAGGATTTGATGAGTCGATCCGAACACCGACCGGGCAACCAGAATGTGATCGTCGCTTTTCAGCAATCCGACAATACTGGCAAATACCGCCGCCATGCCTGATGACGTCGCAATACCGTCCTCCGCTTCTTCCAGAAGACAAATTTTACGGATGAATTCGTCGGTACCGGGATTGCTGTAGCGGCTGTACACATTGCCTTCCATGTCGCCGGCAAAAAGAGCCTGTCCGTGTTCGGCCGAATCGAATACGAAGCTTGAAGTCAGATAGACAGGTACAGAGTGTTCGCGGTGCTGCGATCGCTCCGCCTGCTCACGGATCGCCCTGGTTTCAAATTTCTTTTTCATATGTCGTATTTCTGCAGTCCTTGATCACCGTTTGCAGCGCACGCCGGGATTATATTTACATTGAGATGCGTACGCATGCAATACCGCAAGTATGCATGATTTATGACGTACATGCAACAAGACATCAGATTTTTGACACCCGGTTATGCCTCAGCCGGCAGAGGCAGCTCTATGGTGATCCTTGTGCCCTTTCCGACAGTGGAGTCAATCGACATCTCTCCATTAAGCTGGCGGACCACATGCAGTGCTTTGGTCAGTCCGAACCCGCCTCCCATGGTCCGGATGTGCTCGGCATTGGATGCCCGGTACCCGTATTCGAATACATGCGGCAGCTCCTCCTCCGGAATCCCGATCCCGTTGTCAGTCACGACAAAGCGAAACTTCTCTGCAGACTGATACACGCCAGCTTCAATAAAACCGCCGGGCGGGGTGTATTTGCGGGCGTTGGCGACCAGATCACGGATCACATCCTTCAGAAGCAGCGGCATTTTGATCGTGTCACCGCCAGTACTGTCAACATCAAAATGTATGAGATAATCGCTTTTTTCCTGTAGTGCGATATTCTGTGTTATCCGGAATCTGCCATTGCTGTTTTTTTCCAGGGTGAAAAAGAAAGCATCGAATTCGTCTGTGATGTCATCGACAGAAAAAGTCTTCCACTCGCCGGGTTCAGAGATGCGCTCGCAAAGCTCATCCACACGAACATCCAGTACGGAAAAAATATACTCGAGCAGAGATCGCGCCTCGCGAACTTCCGACAGATAGGCCTTGTCAGAGGCATGCGATTCGAGGGAGTGCATCGTCCGTCTGATCACATTTTTGTACTCCCTGATATGTTTGGGGAAAAATATGTCCACCTTGCCCTTGCGGGATTCCGAGGCGAGATGTTTTGTCAGTCGCATTGCCTCCACCAGATAGGTGCTCTTGTTATTATCCTCAACCAGCAGTTCAAGTTGAGAATAAACCACATGAACCAGATTCAGAAATGAGTGCATTTCCAGCTCATTGATCTGGCCGGAGTCCAGGTGTTCCAGGCTTGATTCGTAATCAGGTGTGACTTTCGCCATAATTCGTTCTATTGTGATGTTGCTGAAATGATGTTGCTGAAATCAGATAATGTGTCAATCAAATGCTGTGACGGTGAACTCCCAGGTTATTTTCGCGGTTTTTTCGACAATTTTGGCAACCGAACAGTATGTTTCCATGGACAGGTTCACCGCCCGCTCCACTTTTTTGGCATCCAAATCACCTTGCAGGAAAAAATGGAGGTGGATGTCGGTGAACAGGGCCGGTGTCTTGTCCTTTTCACGCTCGGCATCAATTTCGATCCGGAAATCTTCGACCTTCTGTCTCTGTTTCTTAAGGATATCGAGTACATCCATGGAGCTGCAACCAGCCAAGCTCATCAACAATACCTCCATGGGTCGTGGTGCTTTATCCGATCCTCCTATCTTGGGAGCGCCATCCATTTCAATTTTTTTACCCAGTTCGTTGGAAGCTTCCAGGTGAAAGGCATCATCAATGCGTTCCAAATGAATTTTCATATTGTATACGGGGATTTTCAAAGTTTTCGGATCTGTGAATCCGAAGAAGATAAGCATATATCCGATCCGATGCCGGTTTGCAATTGCTTCGATTAATGGCAATATTTAAGGTTGTCCTGACAAACCATCTATCCAATGAATATTGTTGATTTAACAGTTTTTGTTCTTTATTTCGCTGTGATCCTAGGCATCGGGTTCTACTTTTATTTCCGGAACAAGGGTGCCGAGGAGTATTATATCGGCGGCCGCAAGATGGACTACAAACATGTCGGACTCTCGGTGGTTGCCACCGATGTCGGTGGCGGTTTTTCCATCGGCCTGGGCGGACTCGGATTCCTTATGGGAATTTCCGGATCCTGGATGCTGTTCACCGGTCTGATCGGTGCATGGATGGCGGCCGTATTTCTGATCCCAAAGGTGAAAAATCTCTCGACAGAACAAGGTTTTTTCACCATGCCGGAGGTGTTCAGTCATTTTTTCAATGCCAGGGTTGCATTTCTGGCGGGTGTCATATCCGCGATCGGGTATGTCGGCTTCAGCAGCTCGCAGATGCTCGCCGGCGCACGTCTTGCCTCGGCTTCCTTTGACGGCATGAGCCTGGATGCCGCACTCTACCTGATGGCGTTCATCATCATTGTCTACACCGTGATGGGCGGTATCAAAGCAGTCATTTATACCGATACATTTCAATGGATCCTGCTTCTGGGCGGACTTATTTTCGTTGGAATCCCGGTCAGCTATTTTGCCGTTGGCGGAATGGATGTCATACGGGCCACTGTGGAACCCGAAATGCTGTCACTGCGCAACATCAGCTGGCAGCAGCTGGTCAACTGGGGGATCACCATCCTTCCCATCTGGTTTGTCGGGATGACGCTCTACCAGCGCATCTATGCTACAAAGACTGAAAAGGATGCGCAGAAAGCGTGGTATCTGGCCGGGCTGCTGGAATGGCCGATTATGGCGTTCATGGGCGTATCGCTGGGGCTTTTTGCCAATGTCGCTGCCGAACAGGGCATGTTTGCCTACATGGGTTACGATATGGCCTCGGAGATGCACCATGAGGAAGGGCTGCCCATGCTTCTGCGGACGGTCCTGCCGGTTGGACTTATGGGACTGATGATGTCCGCCTACTTCTCGGCAATCATGTCCACGGCTGACAGCTGCCTGGTGGCCGCATCCGGAAATGTGACAACGGATATCATAGAAAAAGTGTTTAAAGTGGATACAAGCAGAATTTCCATGATCCGGCTCTCGCAAATCGTCACCCTGGTGCTGGGACTTCTGGCGTTTCTGCTGGCAGCGGCATTTGACACGGTTTTACAGATCATGTTATATTCGTATGCTTTTATGGTTTCCGCACTACTGGTGCCGATTATTGGCGGCATCTACTGGAAACGCAGCAGCAACGCTGCGGCATGGTGGTCCATGATCACCGGTGGCACGCTTACACTCGGCCTGACCCTGATGTCCGATAAAAATCTTCCCTTCCACGTTCCATATCAGTTCACAATGCCCTTCGGACTGGATCCCATCATTTTCGGACTTACAGCTTCATTCGTTGTGTTCGTGACTTTTTCTGTCGCTTTTCCGGACCGGAGCCGGAACTGACAATCCCTAACTTATCATACAGACTTCCGATACATATCATACGCACTTAGCATGGCACATATCATGGCTCTTATCATGTACTTTTCATAGCACTGATTTTTACTTTACGCCAGATTTTTGCAACTCACAGGCGATAACATGAATAACCCTCAAATAAAAGTAGCATCAGTCGGATTCTCGTCCGTCTAACACAATAAATATTATGCAGCAAACATTTACTACGGAATCCATCACACCGGAGAATTATCGTGAATCGTCCGCGACACCGGAAATGATTGTCGATTTTCTACACGAGCATCTGGACCAGTTCCGTGATCCGAAAAACGAAATCATGAATTGTCTGGACTATGCGCTGGGCAAAACAGAAGGCCGGCGGGGCTTCATATTACTGGCCAGGGAAAAAGAAAATGAGGCGATTCTTGGTGTCGTCGTTGTGTGTGAAACCGGCATGAGCGGTTTTGTGCCCGAGAACCTGCTGGTATATATCGCTGTTGATCAGAAAACGCGGGGTCGCGGCATCGGTAAAACACTGGTGGAAAAAGCAATTGAAACGGCCCGGGGCGATATTGCGCTTCATGTGGAGCCTGATAATCCCGCCTTTCGGCTGTATCAGCGGGTCGGTTTTACAAATAAATACCTTGAAATGAGGTACAGGAAATAGATATGGCCTATTTAAAGCTATACCGCGATAAACTCAAGCATAATTACAAATTTCTTGAGGATCTTTTCAGGGATCATGATATCGAATGGGGTGTCGTCACCAAGTTGTTCTGTGGAAATGAAGATTACATCCGTGAAGTGATCAATCTCGGGGCGAGAGAGATACACGATTCGCGCGTCAGTAACCTGAAAGTCATTAAAAGCATTGATCCGGAAGTCCAGACCGTGTACATCAAACCCCCTCCTAAAAAGTATATAAAAGAGGTTGTGCAGTATGCCGATGTAAGTTTCAATACGGAACTGGCCACGATCCGGTTGCTATCGGAGGAGGCGGTCAAACAGGATCGCAAGCATATGATCATCATCATGATCGAAATGGGTGATCTGCGTGAAGGCGTCATGCGCGAGACGCTCATCGATTTTTACGGCGAGATTTTCAAGCTGCCCAATATCGAAGTGATCGGACTCGGCACCAACCTGAACTGTCTGCATGGCGTGATGCCCAGTTCGGACAAGCTCATCCAGCTCGCCTTGTACAAGCAGATCATCGAGCTGAAATTCAACAGGAATATCAGATGGGTCTCAGGTGGAACTACCGTTGTGCTGCCGTTGATCCTTCGGGGCGACCTGCCCGACAGCGTCAACCATTTCCGGATAGGTGAAGCACTCTATTTCGGGGTGGACCTGTTCAGCGGAACGATCATCGAGGGAATGGAGCCTTCCGTGATGGAACTGTATACCCAGGTGATCGAGATTCATGAAAAACCACTGGTGCCCAGCGGTGAGCTGGCGGCCAATCCTCAGGGTGAAACCATGGAAATTGATGAGGATCTCTATGGTAAAACCGCTTTCCGTGCCATTCTGGATATCGGGTACCTTGACATCCAGCCCGATTTTCTCATACCGAAAAGCAAGGATATCGAAATTGTGGATGCCAGCTCGGATATGCTGGTTGTCAATGTCGGTCAGAATGAAAGAGATCTGAAAGTGGGTGACATGGTTTCTTTCCAGCTGAAATATGTAGGTGCGCTCGGATTGATGAACTCCAATTACATCGATAAATTCGTGGAATGAGCAATCCCGGAAAAATCCACCGCGACAATCGGGTCCGGAAAGCGGAGCGTGAAACATCGACTGCCATAAACGGTTTCCATCCGGTCATCGATATCGGTGATTCCTGGGACGTCCTGGATCTGTCAAAGGGATATGATCCACAAGCCATATCACTGGATCCGCCTTCTATCGGACGCTACAACGAGAGGCGGACCAGCATGTACACAACAGGGCTTTTCGGCGGGGTTCGCAATATCCACATGGGACTTGATATCTGGGTGCCTGAGGAGACGCCGATTCGTGCTTTTGCCGATGGGAAGGTGCTTTTTTTCCGGGATAACGACAATCCCGGGGACTACGGACCGACCATCATCACAGAACATGAAATCGGTCCGGAACATACCCTCTATTCCCGCTGCACGCAGGCCCCCGCGCGGAATTCCGGTCACGGTGAGGACATCGGGCAAAATGAACCCGAAAAAATCGTACTGTATGCCCTTTTTGGCCATCTGACAAGAACATCACTCGGGAAGGTCGCCGAAGGAATGCATCTGAAACGGGGGGATGTGTTCGCAGAGGTGGGTGGCCCGCACGAAAACGGAGGATGGGTTCCTCACTTGCATTTTCAGCTGTCCTGGGAGCGTCCTTCCGAACCCGACATGCCGGGTGTTGTCGCTCCGGAAGACCATGAGCGCGCACTGCGGACCTATCCCGACCCCCGTCTCGTGCTTGGAAATCTGTACTGATCATGGACCTTATCGCAATTCGGAAAAAACTGCACAGTATTGCCGAACTGGCGCACCAGGAACGTAAAACCGCCGGTTTTGTAGCCCAATTGCTGCGTGAGTCGGGCATCACCGATATTCAGGACAACATAGGCGGCCAGGGTCTGGTGGCTACCGCGGACAGCGGCCGGCCCGGCCCTGCACTTCTGTTTCGGGCGGAACTGGATGCCCTGCCGATAGACGAGACGTTATCACTGCCGTATGCTTCAGAAAACAGCAACATTGCGCATAAATGCGGTCATGACGGGCACATGACGATTCTGATCGGTCTGGCGAAGAAGCTGCAAAAAAAGCCTCTCAAACGAGGCAAGGTCCATTTTTTGTTTCAGCCTGCGGAAGAGACAGGCGAAGGTGCCGCGCGCATGCTGGAGGATCCCGGAATGCCGGATATCAATCCGGATTTTGTTTTTGCTCTTCACAATCTGCCGGGTTACCCGCTAAAAGCTGTTCTGCTCCGGAACGATGTCTTTGCAGCAGGGTCGGCCGGTCTGATCATCCGGTTAACCGGCAACACGGCGCATGCCGCCCATCCGGAACAGGGCCGGAGCCCCGCACAGGCTGTTGCCACACTCATACAAAAATGGGAGGCGCTGCCAGGCAAAGTGCTGCCGGCAGACCAATTCGGTCTGGTGACAGTTATTCACACCCGCATTGGAGACCGGGCATTCGGTACCACTCCCGGATTCGCGGAACTGATGGCAACGATCCGCGCCTGGGAGCCGGGAGATTTTGAGAAACTTCGGCGGGAAGCAGTTAAGATTGCAGAAAAAACAGCTGCAAATGAGAAGCTTCAAATCAGCCACGAGTGGACCGAGGAGTTTCAGCCGACCTGCAATCATCCCGATGCGGTATCACTTATTGAGCGTGCTGCAAAGAAACGTTACATGTCTGGTAGCGCGACTGCGAAGCGTGCAGCTGATGAAGGCGAAACCACCGGCAGCGAATCGATCGAAAACGGAATAATCTGGATGAAAGAGCCCTTTTCCTGGTCAGAGGACTTCGCCCGTTTTACAGAGCGCTATCCCGGAGCACTGTTCGGGATCGGAGCGGGGACCGGACATCCTCATCTGCACGACACCCGGTACGATTTCCCGGATGAAACGCTGGAACATGGGGTTCACTTGTTTTTTGGTATTATTGAGGAAACGGGACTATTTTAGGAAGAATGCGGCCGGATATTATTTCAACTGCCGGTTCACACAGCTACAGAATAGCAAGACATTCCCTCCATGTTTCACACCTCCTATATTGAAATCAACAAATCCGCATTGAAGTCAAATTTGCGGTTTCTCAAACGCCTGGCCGGTCAGGATGTCCGCTACTGCTCGGTGGTCAAGGGCAATGCGTACGGGCATGGCATAGAGCATTTTGTGCCGCTGGCTGAGGATTGCGGGGTCGATTTTTTTGGCGTACACAGTGCGGATGAAGCGCTGCGCACACATATGGCCAAAAAAAAGAAGGATTCACACGTCATGATCATGGGCATGATTGACGACGACGAGCTGAGCTGGGCGGTGGAAAATGATGTTTCTTTTTACGTCTTCGAATTTGACCGGTTGCACGCGGCAGTTTATGCAGCGAAAAAACAGGGTAAAAAAGCCCGGATTCATGTTGAGCTGGAAACCGGAATGAACCGCATTGGTTTTGCGTGGGAGGACAGGGAAAAACTGGCAAAGCAGCTTGCCCGCAACCGGGATCATCTTCACATCATGGGAGTCAGTACGCACTATGCGGGGGCCGAAAGCATAGCCAATTATTTGCGCATCCAGAACCAGATCGCCAATTTCAATCGCTACCACTGGTATCTGCACAAAAAAGGGGCCAAACCGGACATGCGTCACACCGCCTGTTCTGCTCCGCTGGTGTCTTATCCCCATACCAAAATGGATATGGTGCGTGTCGGGATTATGCAGTATGGATTCTGGCCAAGCAAAGAGACCTTCATGCAATTCCTGACACAAAACGGAAGAAAGCGCATGACAGACAATCCACTGAGGCAGATCATCAGCTGGAAGTCAAAAATCATGAGCTTAAAAAATGTGCCGGCCGGTGAATTTGTAGGATACGGCACCGTTTATCAGACAACGGACGACACCCTGATCGCTGCGGTACCGGTCGGCTACTGCCATGGGTTCAGTCGCAATCTGAGCAACCTGGGTAAAGTGTTGGTGCATGGCCGCCGGGTGCCTGTCATCGGGATGGTTAACATGAATATGATGATAGTGGATGTTTCCCACTGTCCGGGTGTCAAACGTGATGATGAGGTTGTCCTGGTCGGAAGCCAGCGCAATAATCGAATCACGGTATCCTCATTCAGTGACATGATCAACCACGTGAACTACGAGACCCTGGTGCGCCTGCCCAAGGAAATTCCCCGTTATATCATTGAATAGGTACATGCTGGGAATAGCCACATACTTGCCGATTATCATCTTTTTACAAAAAGAAAGAAACCTATAAGGGACCGTCTGCGTTACTCTAAAATGTTGAAAGCAGCCGGGATATCTGATCCGTTTTTCAGGATTGAGATATGGCTCGCTGCCCAGTTCACAAAATCACAACCTGATCCGGCTGAACTCATTGGATATCCGGAGGGATAGTAATGCTTGCCGGAAGATCACTATGAACCCTGTTATCAAACGAATTCTTATAGCTGTCCTGATCCTGATTGTTTTCGGTCTGCTGATATGGAGCCGGATCCAGACGGGCAGCGGATCCGAATCAGGCAGGGAGGCAGAGCGTTCCGGCGGATCCCCGGCTGTTTCGGTGGAGGGATACCTGGTTACACCCGAACCGTTTCGGGAAACCATCCATGCCTCCGGCAATATTCTTGCAGACGAGGAGATTTACATCCGGCCAGAGACCTCCGGCCGTATCACCGGAATTTATTTTGCGGAGGACAGCGAGGTGCGCTCCGGCGAGCTTCTGGTCAAACTCAATGATGCAGAACTGCAACAGGAGCTGCGCAGAATTTCCTACCAGATCAATCTGGCCCGCATCCGCGAACAGCGCCAGCAGGAGCTCCTCGCCCGGAATGCCATTGCCCAGGAAGATTATGATATGGCGCTGAATGAACTCAATACACTGAAGGCACAAAGTGACCGCGTTCAGGCGCAGATCGATAAAATGGAGATCCGTGCCCCCTTCGATGGGGTGATAGGCCTCAAAGAAGTCAGTTCCGGAAGCTACGTGACACCCCAGGTGATCATCTCCAATCTGCAGAAAATTGACAGCGTGAAGATCGACTTTTCAATTCCGGAGCGGTACCGCCCGGCAGTGCGGCGCGAACAGCCGATTCGTTTTCAGGTTGAAGGCATCGAGTCCACCAGAGAAGGCATAATTTATGCGTTGCAGCCACGGGTAGACCGCGAAACCCGGACCCTTCGCATGCGGGCCATTGCTGCGAACCCGGGTTTGCAAATTCTTCCGGGAGCATTTGCGCGTATTGAGGTGGATCTGAGCGAGGTCAGTGATGCACTGCTGATCCCGTCCGAAGCGCTCGTGCCGGAAATGACCGGTTACAGTGTATTTATCTACCGGGACGGAACCGCCCATGCACGGGATGTTCAGATCGGCACGCGGACTGACCGAAGAGTGCTGATCCGGGAAGGGCTGGCTCCACAGGATACCGTTATCACAACAGGTCTGCTGCAGATCAGGGACGGAATGCCGGTGAATCTGGGGAATATCACACAGGAAATCAGCGAAGAGGTCACTGCCTTATGAGTCTGTCAGCTGTCAGCATCCGCCGGCCGGTACTGGCTACGGTGATGTCGATTGTGATCGTGCTGTTTGGCATTCTTGGCTATAACAGTCTGGGTGTTCGTGAATATCCCTCGGTGGATCCTCCCATTATAACCGTGCAGACCAATTACACCGGTGCCAATGCGGAGGTGATCGAGTCGCAGATCACTGAACCGCTGGAAGAGCAGCTTAACGGTATTGCGGGCATTCGCACCATGACATCGGTAAGTCGCGAAGGGCGGAGCACCGTCACCGTGGAGTTTGATCTCGGGGTGGATCTGGAGGCCGCTG
>SLKA01000006.1 GCA_007134845.1 Balneolales bacterium | reverse complement strand
TTGCCACACGAAGGGCATCTTTCTCTTCGATCGAATAGACCGGAACGTCAATCTGTCCGGCGAGTGTCTTTAGCTGGTCCACCGCTGCCGGGCGGTATACATCTGCAGCTGCCAGCATGGGCGATTTGCCCTGATCCTTCAGCATTTTGGCCAGCTTGGCCGAAAACGTTGTTTTACCGGAGCCCTGAAGTCCTGCTATAAGTATTACCGTGGGCGGGACCTGGCTGAAGGTAATCTCTTCCTTTTCCTCGCCGAGTACACGAACCAGTTCGTCATACACAATTTTCGTGAACTGCTGGCCCGGTGTAACACTCGCAAACACCCCCTGTCCCAGGGCTTTCTCTTTCACTGCCGCGGTAATGGAGCGGGCCACTTCGTAATTCACGTCAGCATCAAGCAGGGCGCGGCGTATCTCTCTCACCGTTTCAGCAACATTGATGTCGCTTAAACGTGCCTGTCCGGAAACCGACTTGAATGCCGATTCCAGCTTGCTGGAAAGATCTTCAAACATGATCGAAGAAATGGATCAAATTTGCCGGTCAGAATATGACCGAACTTATTAATTGATTTGCAAAGTCAGGAAAAATATGTAAAAGAATATACGGAATCAATAAATTATTTACTGTCTGTGTTTCCCGTATTCGCATAAAATAGAACCGGAGTTTGTTACAGGTGTTCATTTTAGCTACTTTGTGACCATCTAAAACCGTATCGAGTGCAAAAACAGGAACTACGAATGACCCATAACACCAGCTACAAACTTCTTAAAGGAAAAAAGGGCCTCATCTTTGGCGCTCTTGATGAACGCAGTATTGCCTGGCGTGTTGCACTTGCATGCAAGCGGGAAGGGGCCTCATTTACCCTGACCAATGCGCCGATCGCCCTGAGATTCGGTGGGCTTAAACAGCTTGCTGAAGAGACAGGGGCCGCGGTTTTTCCCTGTGATGTATCTGATTACAAACAGGTTCTTGATTTGATTGAAGCCACGCTTAAGGAAAACGGCAAGCTCGACTTTATTCTGCATGCCGTGGGCATGTCTCCCAACATCCGGAAAGGTAACGAATACACCGGGCTTAACTACAAACTGCTTCAGCAAACACTCGAAATCTCGGCTATCTCGTTGCACAAGGTGCTTCAGGCATGTGTGGAAAAGAAGGCTCTGAATGATGGCGCCAGCATCGTGGCGCTATCTTACATCGGCGCGCAGCGCGTCTTTTCAAAATATTCCGATATGAATGACGCCAAAGCGCTCCTGGAAAGCATATCAAGAAACTTTGGCAGTCGACTGGGAGATAGAGGGATACGGGTTAACACCGTTTCACAGGGGCCGACCAAGACATCGGCCGGATCCGGCATCGGCGGATTCGACGCCATGTATGATTTCGCTCAAAAACTGTCTCCACTGGGAAATCCTACGGCTGATGAATGTGCTGACTACTGCGTCTCGCTTTTTTCCGATCTCACACGCAAAGTTACCATGCAGAATCTGTTTCACGATGGCGGGTTTTCCACAAATGGTATCAGCGAGCAGTTGATTTATGAACTGGCAGAACTGCATTCCGGCAAGAAATGACGTAGCTTTTACTTCATTCCCACATTTCATTTTCTGATGTGAACCTGGCATGAAAACACGAATTCTGGGCATTGATCCCGGTTCCAGGATAACCGGTTTTGCTGTTCTCGAACACCGGGAGCGGAGCTTTGAAGCTGTGTGCTGCGATGTCATCCGTCTCACAGAAACTGAGGACACACTGGAGCGACTCAGAATACTTTATTCCGAAACCTCCTCCCTGATAGCCCGGTACCGACCTGATTCCTGTGCCATTGAGACCCCTGTTTACGGCAAGGACCCCTCTGCCATGCTCAAGCTTGGACGCGCACAGGCGGCCATTATCATGTCCGTGCTTCATCAGAATCTGCCTTTGTTCGAGTATTATCCAAAGGCAGTAAAAAAGGCAATCACCGGTACTGGAAATGCACGGAAAGACCAGGTCGCCTACATGTTGCACAAGCTCATCCATATTCCACAGAGCGCTCTCACAGATGATGCAACCGACGCCCTGGCTGTAGCATGGTGCCACTTTCAAAAGCTTCATGCCCCCGCAGCCGACCAGATCTCCGCCTCCGGCCGGAAGCAAGGCGGGAAGAACACGTGGAGTTCTTTCGTTGCAAGCAATCCGGACCGAATCCGCCAACGTTAACATGAATCCGATATCATCGTCTATAAATACCGTTAAGAGCGCCTCCTGGATGAAATTTTGTGAAAACATTTCTTTTTATATGATATTAGCATCGGATCTTAATTCACCAAAGAATGACCATTTCTGATTTCACAGCACGCAGCCCCGGTTCAATTCCATGATTGCCTACCTTAAAGGAAACATTCACAGCAAACAGCCCGGTTCGATCATCATTGATGTAGGTGGTGTGGGATATCTTGTCAGAATTTCCAATCATACCCTTGAACGAGTGCCTTCCGCCGGAGAAGGCGGCACACTGCACATCCATCACCATATTTCAGATAGCGACCAGCAACTATTCGGATTTGCAACAACCGAAGAGCGCAATCTTTTTGAAATGCTCATCACTGTGAAAAGCATCGGCCCAAGGCTGGCGCTTGCCTTGCTCTCTGCGATGCCTCCCCGCCAGATCGTGAGTGCTATTGTGAACCAGAATGCCGGGCTGATATCTAAAAGTCCGGGTATCGGCAAGAAATCTGCAGAACGGATCGTTCTGGAACTTCGAGATAAACTGGGTAATATTGTCACTCCGGATGATGACACCGGGGAATCGGGTTCCGTCCAGAACGAAACCATCTCAGCACTTGAAGCCTTGGGGTACCAGCGAAGCCAGGCCCAGAAAGCTGTTCAGGCTGCAATTAAGGCCGGAGATACTGCCGGAAATGTTTCCGAATTGTTAAAAAGGGCTTTAAAGCATCTCTGAATTAATAACAATTTCTTAATTTTAAGCAGTTTTATTCATTATCGCGAGTGCATAATTTCCATTAACATTCCGTTAACACTATCCCGCACCAGATTTGTCCAATCCCTTAATACTTGTCGTTGATGATGAACATGACATCCTTGATCTTGTTGAATACAATCTGATCAAGCAGGGCTATGATGTCATTAAGTCTGATAACGGCCACGAAGGTATCCAGCTTGCCAAAAAGCACAAGCCGAGCCTCATCCTTCTTGATATCATGATGCCCAAGATGGACGGGCATCAGGTCTGCCATAATATCAAACAGGATCCTGAACTGAAAAGTATTCCTGTCATTTTCCTGACGGCCAGAAGTGATGAGAAATCAGAGGTGCGCAGCCTGGATGATGGTGCCGATGACTATCTGACCAAACCGATCAGCATTTCCAAGCTGATGTCGCACATCAAGGCCGTGCTGCGAAGAGCGAGTCCTTCCAGCGAAAGACAGCAGAAGGTTATTCAATTCAACAACCTTAAAATAGACCGCGATCGGTATGTGGTAGTCAAGGGCGGCAAGGATATCCGACTTCCCAGAAAAGAGTTTGAAGTGTTGTATCTGCTCGCCACGCATGCGGGAAAAGTACTCAGCCGGCAGGTCCTTCTAAATGAGATATGGGGGACCAACATATATGTTATCGATCGTACTGTGGATGTGCACATCCGAAAAATCCGTGAAAAGCTTGGCGACGAGTTTATTGAAACAGTAAAAGGAGTCGGATACCGGTTCCGAAGATCATGAAAACCAGCGGCGGCACATATTTCCGAACCGGCATTCGCCTGGCATTCGCTCCAGCTGTAATTTCCGGAGTTTTTTCAGCCATGATCTCACTGATCTGGCTGGATAATCCTGTCCATTCTGTACTTTTGGGCATCGGAGCTGCTTTGGTCGTTTTCATTCTGGTTTATCTTCATGCATATCGCCTGCTCAATTACCGCCTGCAGGAAATCCAGTCGATCATTCAGCGTACACCTGCCAGACTTACCAATTCAAATCCACCAGAAAAGCAGCATGTCATCGACGAGGTTCATGGACTCCTCCTCGATGCGGAATGGAACAGGGCGACAATCACCAGGGAATTCCAGAAAATGGATGAAACGGACAGTTACCGCAAGGAATTTATCGGTGACATCTCCCATGAGTTAAAAACCCCCATTTTCTCTGTTCAGGGCTACCTCGAAACTCTTCTTGACGGCGCTCTGAATGATCCGGAGGTGAACCAGCTCTTTCTGGCCAAAGCCATGAAAAACGTCAACAGACTGATTTTTCTGACCAATGACCTCATGGAAATATCCCGCCTCGAGACCGGAGAGCTGAAACCGGAATTCAGCGTGATTCCCCTGAATAACATCATACACGACGCCATAGATTCTTTGCAGTACAAGGCGGATCAGCGCAATGTGAAGATCTCTTTTGAGGATAAAGAGACCAATGCCTTTGCCCTGGCCGATCGAAACCAGATCCGGCAAGTTCTTGTCAATCTGATCGAAAATGCAATTAAGTATAACAAACCGGATGGCAAAGTCTTTGTCAGCACCCGGTTCAATGAACATGACCGCTCCAAAATCGTTGTTTCCGTCAGGGATACTGGTATCGGTATAGAACCGGATGATGCAAAAAGAGTGACCGAGCGTTTTTACCGGGTTGATAAATCCCGTTCACGCGAACAGGGTGGCACCGGATTGGGTCTTTCAATCGTAAAGCATATACTTGAATCACACCATGAGCAGCTTACAATAGAAAGCAAGCCCGGATCCGGTTCACTATTCCGCTTTACCCTGAAAAGTGCCGATTATCACTCAGATCTAATTTCAGTCTAGCCGCGAATTTTGGTAAATTGGCGGACTTCAACAGAAATTTGAATTCTATTACCCGGAGTTTTTCATGATTTATGCACTGATCATGGCCGGTGGTATCGGATCCCGGTTCTGGCCTAAAAGCCGTATATCACAGCCCAAGCAGTTCCTGAGTTTTTTTGATGACAAGACCCTGTTGCAGACGACTATTGATCGCATTCGTCCCATCATCCCGCCGGAACGTATACTCGTCAGCACAAACGCCGATTATATCGGTCTTGTGAAGGAGCAGGTCCCGGATCTGCCGGATGATAACATCATTGGCGAGCCGGTAGCCAGAAATACTGCTCCGTGCATTGCATTCGCTTCGGCATTGCTCCATTATCGTGATCCGGACGCCACGTTGATTGTCCTGCCATCCGACCATTATATTCCGAATGATGAAACTTTTCGCAACGACTTGCAGACCTGTGTCCGGATTGCCCGGGATGGTGAAAAACTGGTTACCATTGGCATCACTCCCACACGTCCGGAAACTGGTTACGGGTATATTCAGTATAACGACGAGAAGCAGATTTCCCTGAAAAATGACAAGGATGGCAATGTTGACATCGCCTACCCGGTGAAGACATTTGCCGAAAAACCTGACGTTCAGACCGCGCTCAAATTCCTTCAGTCCGGTGATTTTCTGTGGAACAGCGGCATGTTTATCTGGAACACCAAAGATATTTTACTTGAGATTGAACAGCATATGCCCGTGCTGTATCATCAGGTGGAAATATTTGCCGATGATCTCAACAGGCATAACGGTGCTGTAAGGAAAGAGATCCTTGAAACGGTCTACCACGCGTGCTTCGCCGTATCTATCGATTACGGAATCATGGAAAAGTCGGATAATGTGGTCGTGCTACCCTCTCACTTTGACTGGAGCGACCTCGGCAGCTGGATGGCCATATACGAACTTCAAAGCGAGGAGGCCACGGATGAGGGCAACATTCTGAACTCCAAGCGGGTGATCACCGTCATGTCGCAGAATTGCTATGTTCAATCGGACAGCAGCAAATTGATTACCCTGGTAGGCCTCCAGGGTATCGGGGTCATTGAAACGGAGGATGCCCTACTCCTGTGCAAGCTGGATAATTCCCAGCATGTAAAAGATGTCTATGATCAGCTGAAGGGAAAAGATTATGACAAATACCGGTGAGAGATGGGATAATTCTTGCTCTTCATGTGCTATACGCTCACTTCAAGCTGATCAAAGGCCAGTTTTACCCGGTCGGGCAGCTGGCGTGACACCTCGCCGTGGTCGACAAATGGAGACATGTGAATGAGGTATGTCTGTCGTACTTCCAGCTTTTGCGATACCTCAACGGCCTCGGGAATAGTGAAATGTGTCGGGTGTGGCGGTGACCACCGCAACCCGCTCATGACAAGGATTTTTGATCCGCGAATTTTTTTAGCTGTTTCATCCGGAATGCTGCTTACATCCGTAATGTAGGAAATGTCGTTGATGCGAAATCCCATCACTGTCATTTTCCCGTGCCTCACGGGCAGCGGTGTAATTTCACAGTCACCCTCTGATACCGTTTCCGTAAACGGCCTGAAATCCAGATCCACCGAACCTGGTGTTTTGTCAGGTGCAAACATGTAGGAAAACCGGTGTTTTATTGCTTCTTCCGTCTGCTCGCTTGTATAAACCGGTATGGGTTTTTTCTGGGCATAGTTGAAGGATCGCAAATCATCCAGGCCGGCTATATGATCGGTGTGCTCGTGCGTAATCAAAAGCACATCAACCCGCTTGATTCCTGCACGCAGGGTCTGCAGGCGAAACTCCGGACCGGTATCGATTACTATGGAACGCTGCGGCGTCTTGATCCAGGCTGCACAGCGGTAACGTTGATTCCTCGGATCCTGACTTGTGTTTTTCGGACCAAATCCGCCTGCAACCGGTACTCCCATTGACGTGCCTGTTCCTAAAAAAGTCAGCTTCATTGGGAAGATTTCTCCTGTTTTTCTATCCGTTCAAACCACTCCTCCAGCTCCCTGCGAACTGCCGGCTTGATGTACCGGTCATCCAGATTCTGCCTTGACAAAAATCGAACAATTTGTCCGATATGAAATTCAGCCGGATACATTTTGTTGATCATCACGATGCGGTCACCCTCGAGAACGCAGAAATCACCTCTGAAGCTGCCTTTTTCCCTGCGCAGCTGATATCCGAGGTCCTCCACAATTTTTTCGAGTTCCGATAGAAATTTTTCTGCTTTCATCCTAAAAGGAAACCCCCAGAGCGAAGTTATGGCCGTTGAAATCATAACGAACCCGTTCTTCCGATCCCGAATATCTCCTCCAGGTATAGTTATATGATAAAACCAGCCCGAAGCGGCCAATCAGATGGTCGATATGCATTTTTGCACGGCCATTCAAAGATGCCAGCTGGCCGGAATCGCTGCCAATGGAGCTCACTGTAAACCCTATTTGCGGCACAAATTCGGCACGCAGCCGCACATTTTGCATGGGATTATAGAAAACACCGGCACCAAGACCAATGGATGCCGAACTTTGACGAAAGTGATCGGACTCCGGCTGTTGCCCGTCTGCTGTCATAACCCTGACATAATCTGTCGAAAGCCATAAGGGCAGACCAATGCCGATGATCCTGCTCCTTGTCAATGGAAGTGATCCCGAGATATTTGCTCCCAGATTGATGTAATTCAGTGAATCTGCCTCGCCAATCCTGTTTCGGAATCCACCGTATATTTCCAAACCCGGCAGTTCAAGACGCATTCGGTATACAGGGTCAGAAATTGCGTATATCACATCCGGCAGCTCTTCCCCCTCCCTCAGATTCATCGTCAAAAAATCGAGTCCGGCTGTAAATGAGCTTGAGGCCGGCCGCATTCTCCTTTCCGGTTCTTCTACAGAAAACATTTGAGCCTGAGTTGCTGCCGGCTGATACATCAACAGCAGAATCAGCAAGAAAACAAATGCGGGTACTGTTGAAATTATTCCTATTATCCGGCTTGCAGGGAACGTTTTCATAAAATAAGTTTTTCTTCTATAGTTCATGTTCTTTCAAATAAATTTGGAAAGGAATTATGGTAACAATTACGGCACTAATAATCATCATGTCACTGCTTATGGCAACACACAATGCGGATACTTCATTCTATGATTTTACCTTAACGAACATCAGGGGTCACGAAGTCTCCATAAATGATTACAAAGGTAATGTAATAATGATTGTCAACACAGCTTCAAAATGTGGTTACACAAAACAATATGACGATCTGCAGAATCTCTACAATACGTACAAGGATGACGGTTTTGTGATCCTGGGATTCCCTGCCAACAATTTCGGCAACCAGGAGCCGGGGTCCGATATGGAGATCATGGAGTTTTGTGAGCTCAATTTCAATATCACGTTTCCGATGTTTTCAAAGGTTGATGTCGTCGGACCGAAACAGCATGCGTTGTTCACATATCTGACTGGTGTTGAAAATCACGATTATACCGGTGACATCAACTGGAACTTCGAGAAGTTTCTTGTTGACAGAAATGGCTCGCTGCAAAGGAGATTCAAGACACGTGAAAATCCAATGGATGAACGCGTACAAAATGCCATCAAAGATCTGCTTTGATTCCGGACAAATTTAAGCCGGGATATTGACTCTATGGCATAAATGTGCGTATATTTGTTGTCCTTGGTCCGGTAGTTCAGTTGGTTAGAACGCCTGCCTGTCACGCAGGAGGTCGTGGGTTCGAGTCCCATCCGGATCGCGAAAGCGTAACCAGTTGCCATGCAATTGGTTACGCTTTTTTTTATTTCTGGACATCTCTTCCACCTTCAGGCACTATCCCCTTTCCAGGTTAGTCTGTATACACTTGAAACAAACGTTGTTCAGCTGTTACTACGTTACTGACATACTGATATGTGACTGTAAATTTTTGATTCCCTTGTTTTTTTCTATGACGAAACTGAGTTTGCACCCTGAATTTGATGTGATCGTGGTTGGCGGCGGACATGCCGGCAGCGAAGCCGCTGGAGCAGCGGCCAGAATGGGATGTCGTACATTATTGATTACAATGAACTTGAATGCGATTGCACAGATGTCCTGCAACCCGGCCATTGGCGGAGTGGCCAAAGGCCAGCTTGTCCGGGAGATTGACGCAATGGGTGGAATCATGGGACGTGTGGCTGACTCTTCTGGTGTTCAGTTCCGGATACTTAACCGTAGTAAGGGTCCTGCCATGTGGAGCCCACGCGCTCAAAGCGACCGACTGCAGTACGCCTCGCATGTCAGAGAGGATCTGGAGCGCATTCCGGAACTTTATTTACGTCAGGACAGCGTCACCGGTATTGTTACCGAAAATAACCGGGTAACCGGCATTGAAACACAAAGCGGCCATATAATCAAATCCAAATCGGTCATTCTCACCAACGGGACATTCCTTAACGGCCTGATCCACATAGGAGAAAAGAATTTTGGCGGCGGCCGCTCCGGAGAACGTGCATCCATCGGTATAACAGCGTCATTGGAAAAACTGGGTTTTGAGGCAGGTCGCCTTAAAACAGGAACTCCACCCCGGCTTGATGGCAGAACCATTGACTATGAGCAGCTTGAAATCCAATACGGAGATGAAAAACCAACTCCTTTTTCCTTCTTGACGGATACTTTGCCCGGCAAGGAAGAACAGCTCACCTGCTGGATCGCCTACACGACACCTGAAGTTCACGATGTACTCAGAACTGGTTTTAGCCGCAGCCCCATGTTCAATGGGCGGATTACCTCCACCGGGCCACGGTATTGCCCCTCAATAGAAGACAAGATCCACCGTTTTGCCGACAGAGACCGTCACCAGTTGTTCCTGGAGCCTGAAGGACGAAGCACTTATGAAATGTACCTTAACGGATTTTCTACCAGTCTGCCCGAAGACACGCAATATCATGCCTTGAGAACCATTCCCGGTTTTGAGAATGTTGTCATGATTCGCCCCGGCTATGCGATTGAGTATGATTATTTCCCGCCTCACCAGATCAAACGCAGTATGGAGACCAAGCTGATTGGGAGCTTGTATTTTGCCGGACAGATCAACGGTACGACCGGTTATGAGGAAGCGGCGAGCCAGGGACTCATGGCCGGTATTAATGCTGCACGAAAAATCCAGAATAAAGATGTAATTGTGCTGAAGCGTTCTGATGCCTATATAGGTGTTCTGATAGATGACCTTGTGAATAAAGGTACGGAAGAACCATACCGCATGTTTACTTCCCGTGCTGAACACCGGATCCTCTTGCGTCAGGACAATGCTGATCTGCGCCTGACTCCGATCGGACACCTCATCGGCCTGGCATCGGACGAGCGATACAATCTGCTCCAGATCAAAAAAAAGGAAATCAATAGGCTCACATCTTTCCTTTCTGATTACAGCGCTCAACCCGATACATTCAACGGATTCCTGCAGTCTGCAGGCCAGTCGCCGCTCAGACAGTCTGTCAAAATTCCCAAACTCATCACGCGGCCGCACATATCCCTTTTTGACCTGATTTCTCACGATCCCGCTTTGAAAAATGAGGTCTCAAAAATCACAAACAATGAACTTGCTATTGAACAGGTGGAAATTCAGCTTAAATATGAGGGTTATATAGAAAAGGAAAACGTAATGGTCCGGCAGATTCACGAAAAGGAAAGCATGCGGATTCCCGGCAAGATCAACTATGACAATTTGCACAGTCTTTCCAGCGAAGGCCGTCAAAAACTACTGAAAATCAAACCGGAAACAATCGGGCAAGCCAGCAGGATCAGCGGTGTATCTGCTAGTGACATCTCAATACTGATGCTCTACCTTGATAATTGATGGCACGCAATTGTTTCACGTGAAACATCCCGACGAAATACTGTTCGTTGCCGACATCTGGATTGCGTTCTTGTAATTACTGGGTGCCCGCAACCGTATATTTGATTAATCCATGCTGTTGAGTTAAATGATTCCTTCACAGCCGGGATCATAAGTACGAAAATGCTTTATGCTTTTTGTCAACAACACCGATAACCGATAATGGCACACCACATGAAGGACAGTACCGATATCTCCTATGTTTCACGTGAAACATGTGAATATGTCCTTGCCCTGTATGAAAAATACCAGGCTTCATACACCTTGCTCGTTGGCAAATGGCTGCACTGGAATCGCACCGTGAACCTTTTCAGCAGAAAAACAGACGAGTCCTTGTTGAAAAACCACATTCTTCACAGTCTTTTTCTCGTAGCATCTACAGGGGTTTCTTACAGCAATGAAGCGAACACCATAATAGACGCCGGTACTGGTGGCGGGTTGCCGGGACTTCCCATGGCCATTGCATGTCCTGAAAGAGATTTTCTTCTCGTTGACAAAGTTCGAAAAAAGACACTCGTGGTCAAAGATATCATCCGTTCACTGGGACTGACCAATGCCAGCGTCATCCATCAAAATATCGCAGATATTGCCACGGACACACCTTGTCGAGTGGTTTCCAAACACGCATTTCCTGTCGATGTTCTGCTGAAAGCACTTCAGAATAAAAACATCAGTGAAATATCCCTGTTGAAGGGGGATGATGTCTTTTCAGAGATAAACGGTGATCTGACCAAAAACTACCGCATCACATTGCAGCGATTCAATCTCACTGACCAACCTTTCTTTCATAACAAGTATATTGTCCACTTGAACAAACGCTGACTCCTCAAAATATAGACGCACATCCGCAATGTCAATGAACAGCAACGAACGCAGACTGAAGATTCTGTATATGCTGCAGTCCGGGAAAAAAGTCACATCCCGCACCCTTATGGATCAGTTTGGGATCAGCAAGCGTACTGTTTTTCGTGACCTTCGGGTGATTCAGGAATTGGGCGTACCGGTGACCCATTTTCCGGATATGGGATATGGTGTTCTGCGGGACGGGTTGATTCCTGCAATTATGTTTACGTTCAGGGAATTATCCGTAATTATGATGGGGCTGTCATTTGTAAAATCCCAGGTGGACCGGGAAATGGTTCGTGACGCCGAAAATGTGTCTCTAAAGATTCGCAGCTCCATACCGGCCGCACTGCAGTCACAAATGAATATTCTTGAAAGCAAAACCCTGGTATCGCCTTATATCAAAAATGTGGAAAAAAGGGAGTCGGGAGGTGACTGGTTTATTTTGTGCTCTTCATTTGTCGAGAAACGGTCCGTATCCTTTGACTACAGGGACCGCAAGAACCGGACAACGCAGCGCACCATTGATCCACACCTTCTGGTGCATTACACTGATCACTGGAATGTGATTGGTTATTGTCACGACAGAAAAGCGCTGCGAAACTTCATGCTTTCCCGAATGAAAAACATCGCCCTGAATGACAGACCCTTTTTGCGGTATCACGATTTCAAACTTGATGATATTCTGTACGGTCGCTCCGAGAGCAATTTCCCTGTTACAATCCGGGTTCACCAAGAAAAAGCTTTCTCTCTGCTCACAGAGCTTCCTGGTCAGATTACCAGCAAGTCAAGGCATAAAAACAATCTTACAATCACATTTTTCATTGATGACCTGGATTTCATCAATGAATGGCTGTTGCGCTTCGGAAAACACGTTGCCATTTGTGGCCCCGAGGCCCTAAAAGAGAAAAGAAAACAACTACTTATGGATCTACTGAAGAAACAATAGCCTTCTCGCAGATCCATGTTTTTTATAAATCCTCATCAAATCCAAGCTGGCCTGTGGTGTCATCCGATCCGCGATTTTCATCATGATCGGAACCGGGTTCAGTGCTGCTGCCTTCTCCGTTTTCACTTTTAGTCAGATCAACCACTACGCCGTTCTCACCCACCTTGCGGGCTGTATCCGCATCATCATCACTGACCACGCGAGAGATACCGGAAATTGTATCACTTCCTCCCAGACGCATCATTCTTACGCCCTGGGTATTACGGCCCATAGACCTGATATCCTTGCTATGCATGCGGATAATCTTGCCCTTTTCCGTTATGATCATGAGGTCATCATTATCGCTAACCTCTTTTAGCGCAATGAGTTTCCCTGTCTTTGGGGTGATTTTCAGCGTTATGACCCCTTTCCCGCCGCGTGTTTGTTCGCGATAATCATCAACAAGGCTTCGTTTTCCGTATCCATGTTCAGAAAGGGCCAGTACCGTCGCGTCGTTGGTGTTCTTGATCACCACCATGTCTACCACCTTGTCGGTTTTATCTGACAGGTTGATGCCACGCACTCCACGGGTATTCCGGCCCATGAGTCGGACATCCGTCTCCTTGAAGCGGATAGCCCGCCCATTTTTGGCACCGAGCAGTATTGTACTCTTGCCGTCTGTCAAACTGGCGCTTAGCAGACAATCATCATCGTCCACACTGATGGCAAGAATACCATTGCGCCTCGGCCTGCTGTAAGCGTCGAGACTGGTTTTCTTCACTATGCCCTTTTCTGTAGCCATAATGATGTTGTGATTTTTGGTATACTTCTCATCTTCAAGGGTCTTGACCGGCACAAACGCCTGAACCTTGTCATCCTTTTCGATCTCAATGAGATTTACGATAGCGCGCCCGCGGCTGAGTCGCGTTCCTTCCGGAATTTCATACACTTTCAGCCAGTAACATTTTCCGTTTTGGGTGAAGAACAGAATATAATTGTGGTTGGTAGCCACAAAGAGATGCTCTACATATTCATCATCCTTGGTCGTGGCGCCTTTCATGCCGGATCCGCCCCGTTTCTGCCTGCGATATCCGCTCACCGGCGTTCTTTTGATGTAACCAGTGTTGGAAATAGTGACAACCACATCCTCATCAGCTATCATATCCTCAATGTTGAAATCTTCTGCCGAGTAGACGATCTGTGTCCGGCGCTCATCGCCGTATCTCTGGTTGAGCTCTTCAAGCTCATCAACGATGATCTTGCTCTGGACTTCTCTGCTGGTCAGAATGCGGCGGAATTCCCTGATCTGCTCAAGTATATCCTTGTATTCCAGTTCGATTTTATCCCGCTCAAGTGCGGTAAGCTTCTGAAGGCGCATATCCAGAATGGCCTTAGCTTGCAGGTCGCTGAGTCCGAATCGTCTTCTGAGCCTCTCATTGGCTATCGGGACGTTGCTGGATGCGCGGATCGTCTGGATCACCTCGTCCAGATTGTCAACTCCGATTTTAAGTCCTTCCAGAATATGTGCCCGCGCTTCTGCCTGATCCAGATCGTACAGGGTGCGCCGAATGATGACTTCAATACGATGCTCAACGAAATGCTTGATGATCTTCTTCAGGTTCATCACCTTCGGCCGGCCTTTGACCAGAGCCAGGTTGATGACACCGAACGTGTGCTGCATCTGTGTATACTTGTACAGCTGGTTCAACACCACACTCGGAACCGCACCACGCTTCAGCATGATCACAATCCGCATTCCCTCGCGATCAGATTCGTCACGAACATCCGAAATTTCTGTGATTTTTTCGGTCTGGACAAGGAAGGCGATTTTTTCGATCAGGGTCGCCTTATTAACCTGATAGGGAATTTCAGTGACAATAATCTGTTCGCGATTGCCCCTGAGCTCCTCCACTGAAGCCAGGGCCCGCAACACAACGCGTCCGCGCCCGGTTTCGTAAGCCTCTCTGACACCATCATAACCATAAATGATACCACCCGTTGGGAAGTCAGGTGCCGTGATGTGCTTCATCAGGTCGGAAATTTCAATTTCCGGATCCTGGATATAGGCCTTGATACCGTTGACCACCTCTGTCATATTGTGCGGCGGCATGTTGGTCGCCATACCTACAGCAATACCGGATGCTCCGTTGATAAGCAGGTTTGGCACCATCGACGGCATAACCGACGGCTCGGTCAGCGTATCATCAAAGTTGGGCTGAAAATCTACCGTGTTCTTGTTGATGTCAGACAGAATTTCTTCTGAAATACGCTCCATGCGTGCTTCGGTATACCGCATGGCAGCAGCCGAATCCCCATCCACAGAACCGAAATTCCCTTGACCGTCAACGAGCGTATAGCGCATGGAGAAATCCTGGGCCATTCTTACAATGGAATCGTACACCGCCGAATCGCCGTGCGGATGGTATTTACCAAGGACTTCACCCACAATACGAGCACTTTTTTTATAGGCCCGGTTGTGGAGCATGCCGAGTTCGCTCATGCCGAAGAGCACCCGCCGGTGAACGGGTTTGAGTCCGTCACGGACATCCGGCAAGGCGCGGGATACAATTACCGACATCGAATAATCGATGTAGGATGATTTCATCTCGTCTTCGAGATTGATTTTAATGATCTTGTCTGACATCAGAAAAAATTATTCAGTGTTATACGGTTTTAATTCGTTTAGATATCGGGCTTTTAAATATCGAGCTTTGCGTATTTGGAGTTTCTTTCAATGAACGCCCGCCGGGGTTCGACCAAATCACCCATCAGCACGGTAAACAGCTTGTCAGCTGAGGCTGCGCTTTCAATCGTCACCTGCTGCAGGGTTCTTGTCTCCGGATTCATGGTGGTTTCCCAGAGCTGCTCGGGGTTCATCTCCCCGAGGCCTTTATAGCGTGAAACATCTACTTTTCGGGTGGATTTTTTGAGTGATTTAAGAATTTTGTCACGGCTGTCATCCTCCCAGGCATATTCGATCTTGCTGCCCTGGGTAATTTTATAGAGCGGCGGAGTGGCGATATAAACGTGCCCGCCTTCGATGAGCGGCTGCATGTACCTGTAAAGGAATGTCAAAAGCAGAGTCCGGATATGCGAACCGTCAACATCCGCATCTGTCATGATAATGATCTTGTGATAGCGAAGATTGGATATGTCAAAATCTTCAATAAATCCCACACCGACGCCAAGTGCTGTAATTATTGCCCTGATCTCGTTATTCTCGAGGATTTTCCCAACTCTTGCTTTCTCCACATTCAGAATCTTGCCGCGAAGCGGAAGTATGGCCTGGAAACTGCGATTACGGCCAGATTTTGCAGATCCACCGGCTGAATCACCCTCAACCAGATAAATTTCGCAGTGAGCAGGATCATTGATGGAACAGTCGGCAAGTTTTCCTGGCAGTCCCATGCCGGCCATGGCGCTCTTCCGCTGCACAAGCTGCCTTGCCTTTCGGGCGGCCTCACGGGCTTCTGCCGCTCTCATTACTTTATCAATGACAGCGCGGGCCACTTTCGGATTGAGCTCCAGATATTCGTTCAATTTTTCGTAAACAACCACCTCAACGGCACTTTGAACTTCGGAGTTGCCCAGTTTGGTCTTGGTCTGACCTTCAAACTGCGGCTCCTGCACCTTGATACTGAGCACCGCTGTCAATCCTTCCCGAAAATCCTCTCCGCTTACTGTGAACTTACCTTTGATGAGCCGGTTTTTATCCCCGTAGTTTTTCAAAGCCCGCGTTAGCGCCCTTCGGAAACCGGAAATATGTGTGCCCCCTTCATGCGTATTGATATTATTGACGTAGGAGTGTACATTCTCGGAATAGGAGCCGGTGTACTGCATGGCCACCTCCACAGGAACCTGATCAATCTCACCGGAAAAATACATGATTTCCGGCACAAGAGGCTCGCGACCTTCATCCAGATATTTGACAAAATCCTTGATACCTCCTTCATAATGGAAGACTTCCTTGAGAGGCTCTTCCTCTCTTAAATCCTCCAGCTCAATCGTAACTTCCGGATTTAGAAACGCAAGTTCACGCATGCGCTCTGCAATGATCTCAAACCGGAATTCATTGATCTGGCTAAAAATAGTGTCATCAGGAGTAAACGTTATGATGGTTCCGGTTTTGTCGGTAGTTCCGATTTTTTTCAGTGACCGGGTCGTTTTTCCAAATTCGAAGCCCATGACATGCACTTCGCCGTCCCGGTGAATCTCCACATCAAAGCGTTTTGAAAGCGCATTAACACAGCTGACACCCACCCCGTGGAGACCTCCGGACACCTTGTAGGAATCCTTGTCGAATTTGCCGCCGGCGTGGAGTTTTGTAAGTACAAGTTCCACGGCAGGAATGCCGAACTTTTCGTGCGTATCAATAGGAATGCCGCGCCCGTCATCTACGATCGTGATAGAATTGTCCTTGTTAATTTTAAGTCCTATATAGCTGCAGTAACCGACAAGAGCCTCGTCGATCGAATTGTCAACCACCTCGTTGATCAGATGGTGAAGGCCCCGCTGGCCGGTATCTCCAATATACATTGAGGGGCGCTTTCTTACCGCCTCCAATCCTTCCAATACCTGAATGTTGGACGCTCTGTATTCCGATGTATTTACTTTGCTCATTTTGAACGTTTGAATTTATATATCAGAGTGGCTTTCGACCCGGGGAAGGACTGCCACTATTTTCTTCCATTTTAGTTAGTGAAAATAGCCCTTAATCGCGCCTTTTCAAAACAACTTATGATAAATATCGTCTTTTCTTCTAAAATGATTCCTGGGTGATTTTTCGACAACGCGAAAGCGACGAATGGAGCACGGCGCCCTTCCGGATAAATTTAAATTTACGAGTGCCCATGTTTGTATTTATTATTAAATCAGGTTATATTTGGCGTCTGTCTGATAAATAATCAACTTGATTGGAAGCAACCATGTCATTGCGAGACGACATTTACGGAACAAAAGCCCTGAACGGGTATCGGTCATCCAAGTCCAATAACAAGACGAAGCATCTCTTCAAACTCAATTTGCAGAAGAGGCGGTTTTTCATTCCGGAGGAAGACCGGTGGATCACACTGCGGGTAACCGCAAAAACAGTGCGTACGATCAACCGCAAAGGAATCAGTGCAGTACTGAAAGAAGCCCGGGAAAAAGGCACCCTTAACAAAAATATTTAGCATCGGTTATGGCGAAGGCAAAAGGTAATCGAATACAAGTGATTCTGGAGTGCACCGAGGCACCGGGCACCTCCCGATATGTAACGACAAAAAACAGAAGAACCACTACAAATCGGTTGGAATTGAAGAAATTCAATGCCAAGCTCAGAAAGCACACCCTTCACAAAGAGATTAAATAAGGTACAGAATTATGGCCAAGAAACAGGTTTACGGGGAACAAGTCCTCGCTGCAAAAGCATCTCAGAGAAAAATGGTTAAAGTCATTCTCTCCAGGAAATCGGCCAAAGGCAAGATAGCTTTCCATGAATCAACCATGGAGCAGGATCAGGTTAAAGATTTTATTGCCCGCCAAAAATCCTGAATCAGTGTTTTCTCCTTAATTTTAAAAGGTTATGCATCCGGTGTATAGCCTTTTTTTGTTTGGGGAAACTGACTAATTTGCAGTATGGTGATTTAATCGGCTATCCCGATTGCTCACAGGGGAAATTCACTGCCAAATCATAGCCCATCATATCACACAGCCATGAGCTCAACATACGAAAAAATAGTAATCGATCTTAAGGACGCCATGCGGACCAAAGATGCGCCGCGCCTTCAGGTACTTCGTTCACTCAAAGCCAGGATACTTGAGAAGGAGATCAGCGAACGCAAAGGCAGTGAAGTGGTCCTGAAAGAGGATCAGGTTCACGAAGTATTGATGAAAGCGGCAAAACAGCGAAAAGACTCCCTCTCTCAGTACAAAGAGGCTGGAAGGGATGACCTGGCAGAAAAAGAAGAGTATGAACTCCGGGTCATTGAATCCTATCTGCCGGAAATGCTTCCCGAAGAAGAAATACGTATCCTGGCAAATGAGGTCATTGAGAACACAGGAGCATCCACCATATCCGATATGGGAAAAGTAATGGGAGCACTCATGCCGAAAGTCAAGGGAAAGGCTGACGGGTCCCTGGTTAATCGCGTTGTTCGTGAACTCCTGGAATCTTTATGAATCTGATTGACGCCATTTTCATCCTTTTTATCTGTTTGTTTGCATGGAAAGGATTCCGGAATGGTCTTGTCAAAGAAGTTTTTCGCATCGTGGGACTGGTTTTAGCCGGTTTTCTTGCTTTTCAATATGCCGAAAAGCTCGCAAGGTTGCTTGGCCATTTTATTGACATCCCCGAGTTTTATCTTCCTTATATTGGATTTGCCCTGATTTTCATACTGACACTTATTGCTATTCAGGCAGGAATTTACTTCCTGGACAACCTGATCCAGCTCCTTCTGCTTAGTATTCCCAACCGTCTGTTCGGAGGTCTGTTTGGTGTCATAAAAAGCAGCCTGTTAGTGAGTATTTTACTTATATTTCTGGCCGGTTTCAGCTTGCCCGGCAATGAAATCAAAAAAGAATCTTTTCTTTACAAGCCTTTGCTGAAAGTTGCCCCGGCCTCTTATGATATCGTGGCCAGGGTGCTGCCGGGCGTTAAACCCTACCGCGACTCTGTTGAACGCTATCTGTCAGTACCAAACGCAAGTGATGAATAACATGCCCATACCACCCGTTAAAGATCAACTTGAAATTATTGAAAGGGGAACCGTTGAAATTATTCCCCGTGAAGAATTGGTTCAAAAGCTTGAACATTCTCACAAAACACAAACACCCCTCCGGGTGAAGCTTGGGTGTGACCCGACCCGGCCCGACCTGCACCTTGGACACTCGGTTATACTGCGAAAAATGCGCCAGTTTCAGGATCTGGGACACCACACCATCCTGATTATCGGTGATTTCACGGCAATGATCGGCGATCCGTCCGGTGCAAATAAAACGCGTCCGGCCCTCACACATGAGGCAGTTGTCGCCAATGGAAAATCCTATTTTGAACAGGCATCGAAAATTCTTGACCCTGATAAAACGGAAATAGTTTATAATTCAGAGTGGTTGTCTCCCATGAGTTTTGAGGATGTGATCCGTCTGGCATCACACTACACTGTCGCCCGGATGATCGAGCGGGATGACTTCACCAAGCGGCACCAGAACAACGACACCATATCCCTGCACGAGTTCCTCTATCCCCTGGCACAAGGCCAGGATTCGGTCCACCTGAAGTCAGATATCGAGCTGGGTGGCATTGACCAGAAATTCAATCTTCTTGTAGGGAGGCACCTTCAGCGGGAATTCGGCCAGTCACAGCAAATCTGCCTGATGATGCCGCTTCTGGTAGGAACGGACGGCACCCGGAAAATGTCGAAATCTTACGATAACTATATCGGTATTGATGAAAAACCGGAAGATATGTATGGGAAAGCACTTTCGATACCGGACGACCTTATCTACCCGTACTTTGAGCTTGTGACCGATGCGTCCCACGAAAAATTGCCTGAAATCAGGAAACGGGCCGATGCTGATCCCCGAAATACCAAGCACGAACTGGCCTGGATCCTTACAAGGATGTACCATGGGGAGGAGAAGGCGAATCAGGCACGCGCTCATTTTGAAAAGACAGTGATCCAGAAAGATGTACCGGACGATATCCCGGAATTTACCTTTTCCGCTGATTCTGACTACGGCCTTCTGGATGTGATCAGGGAGACCGGGTTCGTACCAAGCAGCAACGAAGCCAGGCGGCTGGTCACCCAGGGCGGTGTTTCGATTGACGGTGAAAAGATTACAGATCCGCGTTATCGCTTTGAAATACAGACTGGTACCGAGATTATTCTGAAAGTCGGAAAGCGCAAGTACGGCAGGCTCATTTTCCGAAACTGAGCACGCTTTTCCATTTACGCTACTTTGTAATCTGCTGCCTTCCGGCGATGTAAATGCACATTGGCGGAATATTAAGGTACTCCATTTCTGTGTCCACGCTGGGAAAATATTCTGCCAGATAGGGCTTCAGATGCGATGAAGTCTGATAGCCCAGAAAACGCCCCTCTTCAGTAAGAAGATCGGCAGATTCCTTTAATATCCGGTTCTTGACATCTTTTTTTAGAAATGAGAAAGGTATGCCGGAAATGATATAGTCAGCCTTTTCCCAGTTTTTTGATTGCACTATTTCACGTACCTGTTCTGCGCTCTTGTTGACGACCGTCAGCCGGTCATCACGCAGATCCCGCAACGCTTCGGCAAAGTTCCGGTTGGTTTCAATGGCTATGATTTCCGAGCCGGGTGAAAGTTTTTTCAGAAAGACTTTTGTAAAAACACCGTCGGCAGGACCAAATTCAACTATCCGGATATCCTTTTCGAAATTGATATGCTCACAAACCCTGCCAATAGTAAAACGGGACGTCGGGGTAATGGAAGCGACCTGCCTGTCCTTTATGAAATTTTTTATATATGAGAGTGTGCCCATGCTATGATTTACCCTGATATTCTCTTGCTTGCTGAGCTGGAATCATACGAATCGCACCGGTGAATTGGAAATTGTTTTTTGTATGGATCATCTTTGTACGGATAATCCATGAATCACAAGTTAATCACACCCTGCTTTATTATTCAATCACCCCTGACTATTTAATTTCTTTTTCCACTGTCTCAATCTGATCGCGAATACGGGCCGCTTCCTCAAATTCCATGTTCTTCGCAGCCGCGCGCATGGCCTCCTTCAAATAGCCAATGAACTTGCTTTTATCTTCAAAGACGACTTCCTTCATGGCAGGAGAAGCTTTGTAGCGAATTCCATCATCGGCCACCTTGATCTGTTCCAATGCCTGCGTATCAATCTCTCCCGGTGGAAGGTCAAACGACTTAGCTCCGATCAGGCCCGGATCCACCAGTGGCTTAAGTTCTTTGGCAACCGTGGCAGGGATGATGTTATGGCGTTTGTTGTACTCATCCTGCACTTTTCTCCTTCGTTCTGTCTCTTCGATCACGCGCCTCATGCTGCCGGTAATCTTGTCGGCATACATGATGACATGACCGTCAATATTCCTCGCCGCACGGCCTGAAATCTGAAACAGTGATGTATCTGACCGCAGAAAGCCCTCCTTGTCCGCATCCAGAATGGCAACGAGCCCCAGTTCCGGTATATCAATACCTTCTCTCAGCAGATTTATCCCCACCAGTACATCGTAATCTCCCCTCCTGTAGCGATAAAGCACCTCAACCCGTTCAAGCGCATCAAGCTCGCTGTGCATGTATGCCGCCTTGATACCAAGATCTTTGAGATATTCTGATAATTCCTCGCTCATTCGTTTGGTCAGGGTAAGACATAGGACTCTGTGCTTTAGCTGTACGGCCTTATGAACTTCACCAACAATGTCATCGATCTGGTACTTTGCCGGCCTGACCTCGATTTTCGGCTCCATGAGTCCGGTCGGACGAATAATCTGTTCTACATAGGCACCCTGGCTTTTCTCAAGCTCATAATCTGATGGTGTCGCACTCACGAAAATGCATTGATTGATCATCGATTCCCACTCTTTAAAAGTCAGTGGCCGGTTGTCCAGGGCAGAGGGAAGCCGGAAGCCGTGTTCCACCAGATTGATCTTGCGTGAGCGGTCACCACCGTACATGGCACCAATCTGGGGCACCGTCTGATGAGACTCATCCACAAAAAGCAGAAAATCCTTTGGAAAGTAGTCGAAGAGGCAATACGGTCGCTCTCCGGGCTTGCGCCCGGCCAGATAGCGGGAGTAATTTTCAATTCCCGGGCAGAATCCGATCTCCTGCATCATTTCGATGTCAAACATGGTTCTTTGCTCCAGGCGCTGTGCTTCGATATACTTTTCCTCCGCACGCAATACATCCAGCCTCAGGTGCAGTTCATCCCGAATCTGGTCGATGGCGGTTTTCAGACGTTCCTTCGTGGTCACATAGTGGGAAGCCGGGTAAACGAAAAACTGCGTAACCTCCTCAAGCAGCTCACCGGTATCCGGATCAAAAAGTGTCAGCGATTCGATTTCATCCCCCCAGAAGGAGATTCGCAGAGCATGTTCGGAATAGGCCGGAAACAGATCAACCACATCTCCTCTCACCCTGAATTTTGCCCGCTCAAACTGATGATCATTCCGGCTGTAATGCAGATCCACCAGGTCGTAAAGAAGCTTGTTCCTTGGCATCTCTTCTCCGGTTTTAAGCCGTATGATGAGCTGTTCGTACTCACTTGGGGAACCGATACCATAAATACAGCTGACCGACGATACAATGATGACGTCATGCCGCCCGGAGAGCAGCGAACTGGTAGCGCGGAGACGAAGCCTTTGAATTTCATCATTGATGGATAGATCCTTTTCGATATATTTGTCCTGCGCTGTGATATACGCTTCCGGCTGGTAGTAGTCATAGTAAGAAATAAAAAACTCCACACAGTTTTCCGGAAAGAAATCGCTGAGCTCGCGATAGAGCTGCGCTGCCAGCGTTTTGTTATGGCTCATTACAAGCGCAGGCTTGCCGGTTTTCTCTATTACCGAGGCCATGGTGCGTGTTTTACCCGACCCGGTAATCCCCAGCAGCGTCTGAAACCTGTCGCCTTTCCAGATCCCATCCACCAGTTCGTCAATGGCCTTTGGCTGATCACCGGCCGGTTTGTATGGGGAAACAAGTTTGAAATCGGACATCCGTTCTTTTTCTATTCAATAAATCATTACATTTTACATCCGTGATCTGGCAGTTGCAGCCATTGTATTACATTACTGCAGTTTCCATGAATAATAGATCAGGATTTACCTGAATCATTACAGCTGCGGGAAAATAATGCCGTTCACCGGTAACAAAAAACAAAAACATTACGAGCAGAATCAATACCAGCCATGAACCAAAACCAGGAAGCCCTGAACTCATTTCGGAACCGCATTGATGAAATCGATGATGAGATCCTGCGCCTTCTTCGCGAAAGAAACGAAACTGTAAAACAGGTTATTTCCACCAAAATACAAAATAAACTGCCCATATTTGTTCCAGACCGGGAGGATGAGAAAATAATCGATTTTCGCACCAAGGCTGAAAATAACGGTATAGATTCGGATTGGGCTGAGGATTTTCTACGAATGATCATGAGTTCGTCCCGGGCCTACCAGTCGGGAAAAACCTTTCCCCAGACGACTGCCGGGAGCAAAAGTATCCTTCTGGTCGGCGGGCGTGGTGGAATGGGTTCCCTCTATGCGCGCATTGCTGAACTTTCCGGACACCGGATCTCCATTCTTGACCGCGATGACTGGGATAATGTGGAAAAGCTGGCCCGCGGCAAAGATGTTGTTATCATCACGGTACCCATCAAGATAACCCAGGAAGTCATTGAACGAATCGGACCCTGCCTGGACCCCGGGACCATCCTGGCGGATTTCACCAGCAACAAGTCACATTTCCTGGATGCCATGATGAATGCACACAAAGGGCCCGTTGTTGCTCTTCACCCGATGCATGGACCGGATGTTACCAACGTGTCACGCCAGCTGATGATGGTGTGCCACGGACGCAACGAAGAAACCTATGCCTGGTTGTTGGAACAGTTCCAGCTGTGGGGACTCCGCATCAAAGTCGTGGATCCCGAGCAACACGATCGGGCAATGCACCTGATTCAGGGACTGCGTCACTTTGTGGCACTTCTGCACGGATCTTTTATGCGTGAATTCGATTTGAAACCCGAGGATATGGCCGATTTTTCAAGCCCGATTTACCGCGCCGAACTGATGATGACAGGCCGTATTTTTGCCCAGGATGCTGAATTATACGCCGATATCGTATTCTCCACCTTCGAGCGGCGCACCCTTCTGATCGAATTTCTGGAACACCACCAGAAACTGGCGGTGCTCGTCATGAATAATGATCGTGACGGGTTTATCCGCGAATTCCGAAAAATCAGTACGTTTTTTGGAGATTTTGCAGAACAGGCACTCACCGAAAGCAGCTATATGATCAACCGGCTCGCAGACCGTTTCGGTTGATATCATACAAATCAACAGACTATTATGACATTATCATCATATCAAAGACCAGTGAACCTGATTCCGTTGCGTCTTGCTGTCCTTCACCATTCAGCAAACAGAGCCGTGACCGGAACAGCAAAGGTAGCAGAAATCGGAACGGCAATGGGAGCTGAAACCCTTGCGGCAAACAGAGCCGCGGCCGGAACTGATGCGGGAATAGAAATGGTAACAGAAACTAAACCAGCAATGAAAACTGCACCTGAAAAAGCAATGGGAACCGGGCATCGGCTGGTATGCACCAACCTTTTTGTGTTGTTATTGATGATAACGATGGCCTCTGCACCTGTGCTCGCATCCGCTTTCAGCACAAATGACAAACGACCGATCACGGCAGAAGACCTTTGGAACATGAAGCGTGTCACTTCCGGAGATGCTTCCCCGGATGGAAATCATGTGGTTTTTCCGGTCACTGAATACGATATCGAAGAAAACAGCTCCTCCACAAATCTATACCTTTATTCACTGGACGGAAATAAAAAACACAGGTTCACCTCGCAGAACTCCGACCGCCAGCCGGCCTGGAGTCCCGATGGCAAACAAATCGCGTTTGTCTCCGGAAGGGACGGCTCCCCGGCTCAGCTCTACCTGATTCCGGTTGATGGAGGCGAGGCGAGGCGCATAACGGATATGCCCGTGTCCATATCCGCCCCGAAATGGTTCCCGGACGGCAAGCACATAGCATTTGTGGCTCACGTCCTGCCGGGCTTTGGCGGTGATTTCGACGCTCTGGCCGGGATGATCAAGGAACAGGAAAAAAGCAAAGTCAGTGCCAAAGTGACCGAAAACCGGATTTACCGACACTGGGATCGGTGGCTGACGGACGGCCGCTATCCCCGGATTTTCAAAATGAATATTGAAACGGAGGAAATCATCGATCTGATGCCAGGATCTCGTCGATACTTCGCCATGATGGGATCTGCGGAGTTCGATATTTCTCCCGACGGACGTGAGATAGCCGTTTCAGCCAACAGCAATCCTCCACCATATGAGTTCCTGAATTATGATATTTTTCTGGTTCCGACGGATGGAAGCGGCGATCTGGTCAATATCACGGATCATAATCCCGCAAATGACCTGAGTCCGGCTTACAGTCCGGATGGCCGCACCCTGCTCTACCGCAAGCAGCGCAGAACGGATTTCTATGCTGATCACGCACGATTCGTCTTTTATAACCGCGAGAGCGGGGAACGCAACATCATCGAGACGGTGATGCACGGGGACATTGACCTCTCACCCGGCAGCGCCCTCTGGTCAGCAAACAGCCGGGAGCTCTATTTTACTGCCCAGGACCGGGCTAAAACCTCGCTCTTTGCCTATGAAATCCGACGCGAACGCGTGCGGGAGATCCATCGTGGAGGCACCAATTCAGGTGTCATTCTTGCGGATGACGAACTCATCTTTATCCACCGCTCACTGACACATGCCCCGGAACTGTACCGTATCCGCACCAACGGCCGCCAGCTCTCACAGCTGACCACCTTCAACGACAAAATCATGTCCGGCGTGCAACTGGGACGGGCCAAAAACCTGACCTACAAAGGCGCCAATGATGTGGATATACAGATGTTTGTGGTCTATCCGCCTGATTTTGATGAGGACAAGGAATGGCCGCTTCTTGTTCAGATACACGGTGGGCCGCACGGAATTTTCGGTGACGACTTTCATTTCCGCTGGAATGCACAGGTTTTTGCCGCGCCGGGATATGTTGTGGCGATGCCCAATTTCCATGGTTCCACAAGTTTCGGACAGGATTTCGCCGAATCCATCCACGGTGCACACTCAGAGCTGCCCTATCGGGATATCATGAAGGCTACGGATTTCATGGTGGATAAACCCTACATCAATCCGGACCGAACGGCAGCGGCCGGAGGCAGTTACGGCGGTTACATGGTTAGCTGGATTGCGGGTCACACCGATCGATACCAGGCCCTGATCAACCATGCCGGCGTCTACAACATCATGACACAATTCGGTTCTGATGTCACTTTCCATCGGGAGGCGGCCTACAATGGCGCTCCATGGGACGGACTTGAAAGCATGCAGGAGTGGAATCCTGCGCTTCATGCCGAAAGCTTCCAGACGCCGATGCTGGTGATCCACGGCGAACAGGATTACCGCGTATTGCTCTCCAACGCACTGGAAGTATACGGAGTGTACAAAGGAAAAGGCCTGGATGCACGCCTGGTCTATTATCCTGATGAAAATCACTGGATTTTATCACCCCAAAACTCAATTCACTGGTTTGGGGAATTTCATGACTGGCTTTTGCGTTATGTGGGTGCAGGTCCGACAGAACAGTAGTTACAACTTCCGTATTGTATCATCTGTTGTGAGAAGTTGTACGAACTTATACAATAAAACAGGACCTTATCAGTTCTAAAAATATACCATACCCTCCCCTCATAAGCCCGTCCCTGACCGGACGGGCTTTGATTTTTAAGGCCATCCTGCCGAACCTGCCTGGCCATTTTGCCTGAAAGTTTATTTCAGAATTATTTCACAAGAGTAACCGGAATGGACTGCCCGGCAGGAGCCCGATGACGCTGTAATCATGTAAATTCCGCTCGCCCAGATGGATGAGTCAATCGAAATTTCGTGATATCCGCCCTGCACCATATCATCCAGCAGCGTCGCCACCTTTCTTCCGTCGACAGAATAGGTCGATACGCGGAGATGGCCTGATTCCGGTACGGCTACCGTCACCGTGGCCCTGTTATTGAACGGATTGGGTCTGGCCGGATGCAAGCGGAGCGACTCAGGGCCATTATTAGAGGCCTGAAACTCATTTATGACAACAGGCGAAGACGCGGCGGATCCGGTTTCAGATAAAAAAAAGCAGGGCAGCAGCAAACAGAGTAGAATATATAATGCATTTCATGAATACGCGTTAATTATTGTAATATCAATTGGTTATCATTATAATAGGATCCTTTTCTCTGAGTCGCATGCCCAAAACTTATATAATAATGAGAAAATGGCGGAAAGCGGAGGCCGGAAGCCGGAATTCATACCCTAGCGTCCTTTTTTGTATATTTGTCCACTAAATATCAATATTCCCGCATTTACTTAATTTTATAAAAACTGGTTTTAGTGATGCACGCCCTTCAGAAAGCCCTGCAGCACCGGATTCTTGTACTTGACGGTGCCATGGGTACCATGATTCAGAAACATGCCCTGCAGGAAGCGGACTTCCGGGGAGACCGTTTTGCCCGGCATGACGCTGACCTGAAAGGCAACAATGACCTGCTTAGCCTGACCCGCCCGGCGCTGATCCGGTCCATCCATGATGCTTTTCTGGAAGCAGGCGCCGATATCATTGAAACCAACACCTTCAGCTCCAATCCGGTTTCGCAGAAGGACTACGGGCTGGAAGAACACGTGTATGATATCAACTACGCATCGGCACGCATTGCGCGTGAGGCAGCTGACACTTTTACCCGCAAACAACCCGACAAGCCCCGTTTCGTGGCTGGAGCCATGGGTCCGACCAACCGCACCCTCTCCCTATCGCCGGATGTGAATGATCCTGGCTACCGTGCCGTGACGTTTGATGAGATGGTGGAATGCTATGCCGCACAAATTCCCGGCCTGATGGACGGAGGCGCCGATGTGCTGCTTGTTGAGACTGTTTTTGATACTCTGAATTGCAAAGCAGCGCTTTATGCCATCCAGAATTATCGCCGGAAAACCGACAACAATGTGCCGGCAATGATCTCCGGGACCATAGTAGACCAGAGCGGTCGCACTCTGTCGGGTCAGACTACCGAGGCGTTCTGGATCTCGATATCCCACATGACCAACCTCCTCAGCGTCGGTCTCAATTGCGCACTCGGTTCAAAACAGATGCGCCCCTACATCCATGAACTCTCCCGGATCGCCACCGTGCCGGTAACCCTGTATCCCAACGCAGGATTGCCCAATGAGTTCGGGGAATATGACGAATCCCCGGAATTCATGGCAGCACAGCTTGACTCATACGCCTCCGAAGGCTGGCTCAATGTCGTGGGCGGATGTTGCGGAACCACCCCGGAGCATATTGCACAATTTGCGGAGGTGGCTGCCCGCCACAAACCCCGGATCATTCCGGACTCAAAACCATACCTTCAGCTGAGCGGGCTCGAACCGCTGGTGGTGCGCCCCGAAACCAACTTTGTGAATGTCGGTGAACGCACCAACGTGGCCGGCTCACGTGCATTCGCACGGCTTATCCGTGATGAAAAATACGAAGAGGCGCTCTCCGTCTCCCGGGAGCAAATCGAAAACGGTGCGCAAGTCATTGATGTAAATATGGATGAGGGCATGCTGGACTCGGAAAAGGTCATGACAACCTACCTCAATCTGATCATGGCCGAACCCGATATTGCACGAGTGCCGGTAATGGTCGACTCATCGAAATGGACCGTGATCGAAGCCGGACTCAAGTGTTTGCAAGGCAAGGCGATCGTCAATTCACTGAGTTTAAAGGAAGGAGAATTGGCTTTTCTGGAACAGGCCCGGAAAGTGCGTGATTACGGAGCTGCAGTGATCGTGATGGCTTTCGATGAAAAGGGGCAGGCCGACACCTTCGAGCGGCGCATTGCCATCTGCGAACGTGCATACCGGCTGCTGGTAGACACCATCGGATTCCCCCCTCAGGACATCATCTTCGATCCCAATATCCTGACTGTCGCTACGGGCATCGACGAACACAATAATTACGCTGTCGATTTCATCAAGGCAACAAAATGGATCAAGGAAAACCTGCCTCTCGCCAAAGTCAGCGGAGGCATCAGTAATATCTCCTTCTCCTTCCGGGGCAACAATCCGGTTCGGGAAGCCATGCATGCCGCTTTTCTGTATCATTCCATCCGTGCCGGACTGGACATGGGGATTGTGAACGCCGGCCAGCTGGAAGTATATGAAGAGATTCCAAAGGATTTGCTGAAACTGGTCGAAGACGTACTGTTCAACCGGTGCGCCGATGCCACCGAGCGGCTGGTGGAATTTGCCGAGACCATCAGCGAAAAGGGAGGGAAAAGTCCTTTAAAAACAAATGAATGGCGCAAACGTCCTGTTGCCGGGCGGTTGGAGCACGCACTGCTAAAGGGAATCATTGACTACATTGATGAGGATATTGAGGAGGCGCGTCAGCAGTACAATCAGGCGCTTGATGTGATTGAGGGACCGCTCATGGACGGCATGAATATTGTCGGCGACCTTTTCGGCCAGGGAAAAATGTTTCTGCCGCAGGTCGTCAAGAGTGCCCGGGTCATGAAAAAAGCAGTGGCCTGGCTTATTCCGTATATCGAAGAGGAGAAAAAGAATCAGAAGGATAACCGCCCCAAGGGAAAAGTGCTTTTGGCAACGGTCAAGGGCGATGTCCACGATATCGGCAAGAACATTGTCGGGGTGGTGCTGGGTTGCAACAATTACGAGGTGATCGACCTCGGCGTGATGGTGCCGGCCCAGAAGATCCTGGACGCGGCAACAGAGCAGAGTGTGAATATAATTGGCGCAAGCGGACTCATTACACCCTCTCTTGATGAAATGGTGGATCTGGCCTCTGAGATGGAGGTGCGCGGCATGGACCTGCCGCTGCTCATCGGCGGGGCGACCACATCGCGCGTCCACACCGCCGTGAAAATTGCTCCCCGGTACAGCGGGGCTGTGATCCATGTGCTGGATGCATCAAAAAGCGTTCCTGTTGTAAGCCGGCTGCTCTCCGACTCACTGCGGGAAGAGTTCCTGAGCGATATACAGCAAGAATATGAAAAAGTGCGGGAGCGTCACTCAAGGCGCACTCAGAAAAAGAGCTACCTCCCGCTGGAATCGGCCCGCAAGAACCGGACACCCATTTCATGGCATCCGGATGACATCTCCAGACCGCGCCAAACGGGCCTGATCGCGCTGGATCCACCATCCCTTGAAGAACTGCGGTCTTATATTGACTGGACTCCGTTCTTCATCACCTGGCAGCTCGCTGGAAAATATCCGGCCATATTCGACGATGAAATCGTCGGTGAACAGGCGCGCAAGCTCCATGCAGATGCTCTTGCAATGCTCGACCGGATCGTCTCGGAGCAATGGCTGGATGTACGCGCCTGCTGCGGCATTTTTCCCGCTAACAGCGAGGGAGACGATATCGAGATATACCGCGACGACTCCCGGAAGGAGGTCCGGGCCGTCCTTCGAATGCTGCGTCAGCAGACACAGAAACGCGACGGGCGTCCCAACCGGTGTCTGGCCGATTACATCGCTCCCAAAGAAAGCGGACTGGAGGATTATATCGGCGCCTTTGCCGTCACATCGGGTCACGGCATCGAAAACCCGCTTGCCTGCTTTGAAGAAGACCACGACGACTACTCGGCCATTATGCTCAAGTCACTGGCTGACCGGTTTGCAGAAGCAGCTGCTGAATGGCTTCATGAGAAAGTTCGCAAAGAGATCTGGGGATACGACCCGGATGAAGACCTGAGTAATGAGGCGTTGATCCGTGAATCGTATCGCGGCATCCGGCCGGCTCCCGGCTACCCGGCGAATCCGGATCACACCGAAAAACCACTTCTTTTCGAATTAATTGATGCGGTTTCACGCACCGGGATCACACTTACTGAAAATTTCGCGATGGCCCCGGCAGCATCGGTTTGCGGACTGTACTTCGCACATCCCGAATCCTCCTACTTTTCCGTTGGCAAGATTCAGGAGGACCAGGTTGCCGACTATGCCAGGAGAAAACAGATGTCACTTGAGGAGATGGAAAAGTGGCTGGGTCCCAATCTGGCCTACGATCCTGCAAAACGAAGCGCCTCATCCAGCCGCGCCTGACGTGACGGCCGCCAGGCTGTATCGGAAAGTTTATCCATCCAATAACCTGCCTCTATTTGCGTCGATACCAGATAGATCAGATTCCGGTAGACCTCAAAAAAAGCGGGATCGATGGGTTCCTTAAGCACCAGGGGAATCAGTTCTTTTGGAATTTTGTCTGATGAGGGCACCGGGTTTCTCCGGAACCATTCGGCGAAAAAGACGCGGACAAGTGTGGCATCGGCCGTATCCACCAGGAATCCGGGCGGATCTGTGAGGGACAAATCTGGCATATATAGAATCCGCACCAGCTTTTCCCACCGGTCCGGGTCCGAGCGAAGCTCCCAGGCGACGGCCTGCACGGAAGGGACGGCATCCGAAATCGTCAATTCCCCATCTTCGGGTGATATGCCTCCATCATCCAATGCTTCCCGCCGAATTTCCAGTGCTTTGCCAGTGTGTCCGGCAGCAATACAGGCATCTGCAAAGCGCACGGAAAGAAGCGGGTGATCCGGGACGGATTGATTGCCTTCGATCCGTTCTATCACGCTCTCCGGATAGCCCGACTCTGTCTGCAGCCGCATCCATTGCATCCAGCCTGCATCCCAGTCCGGATTGTGCCGTAGCACCCTTTCAAGATAACCGATCGCACGAGCCGTATCGCCTCTTTCTAGGGCAAGCCGAAAGGCATCCCGATTTTTATCCGCCAAGGTCAGTTTCCGCGGACAGTGGACATCAAACAGCGAAGGAATGGCAAAAACGGTTTCTGCCAGCTTTTTCTCCTCTTCCGTTACCCTGACATCCGCTACGCGCCTGTGCCATTTTGTGATGGCTTCTTGCAGATCCCTCCCATACCCCTTCCGGAGCGAGGAGCTGCGATAAGCATCCTTGAAGCGTTCAACCGGGTACTCGCGAAGCAGGGTGGCGGTAAACGACCCGGAAACGGCATAGGCGACGGGGCCCGACTCGCGATAGAAGCCGGTTAAAGAAAACAGCCGCTCCAGCTCCTCCCCTGAGTAAAATGCGTCGTTCGAAAGCACTAACTGGTCAGAGGTGAGCCTGGCTGACGATGCCGGGGCGAGCGCCACCGCAAGTCCCTCCACCATTCCTATGCTCCAGGAGGCGTTGAGGAACCTGTTGCCAAATTCTCTGGCGATGACATGCACCAGCTCGTGCCGGAGCGTGCCGTCAATGGCTGCTTTTCTCATATGCACCTGGGGTGTTCGCTGCCAGACAGGAGCAAAACTCACACCTTTCGCACCAGTAAGGCGCTGCATCTGCCATTCATCGCCGTAGAGATAGCTGTTTATCCGCTTGCCCTCCGGCCACGACACTTTGAGCGTATCAGCCAGTTCCCGGAAATGGAATTCATGAAGGCGTGCAAGAAACGCGATTTCATGAGTGCTGTAATCCTGCTTTGAGTAATAAAGGGTGAAATGCTCTGTCTGATGCGCCCCTCCGAGTTCGCTTTGAATACGCGATTCTGATGAAATCAATCCGTTTTCAGATGCCAGGAGATAGTTGAGCGCAAGTGAGAAAAGGAGAAGGGCAAAAATGCTTCTGATGATACGGTCGGACCCGGAAAGGTGGGGCATCAACCAGAAAAGGGCAATCCACGTAAGTGTGATCAGCCGGTAGAGCCCAATTCTGCCAGGAAACACAACTGCCTGGTCATAGATAGCTCCCGGCCAGTAGCCGAATACATGATTGAAAAAAAAGAGTTGCGGAAATTGCAGCAGCGGCAGCAGTACGCCGCCTGCGGCAACCAGAAAAATGAAAACAACGGCATACCATCGGGCCCCTTTTACACCGCAAAGCCGGATCGCGCGTCCGGCCGAGAAACCGAACAAAACACTGAAAACGGGGATAGCCGCCCAGAAAGCGGCTCCATCGGCGCTCAGACATCCCACAGCGGCATCCAGTATCACAAGTGGGACGGAAGCGACATAAACAATGGCCAAAAGCGCCAGCACATCGCGATCTCTGCCATTGGGCCGGGCAGCCATCCAGGCTCCGGTAAAAGCCCCGGCCACCCCTGCCACAATTGCCGAGTCCAGATGAAACGAGCGCAAAAGCGGAAGAAACAGCATCAGACAGCCCGCGGTTACCGCCCCTGCAATTCCAAACCATATATTACGTTTATTCATGAGCGTCGCTGCTACTTGACCTGTTCATTTCAAATCCCACCCATTCCATAGATTCGAAAGATTCGCAATGGGATGAACCTTTCCCCGGGATGTAACTTTTTCCCGGGATCCAATTTACTCACAATTTCGTCCACAAGATGGTACCAAATCAGGACTGTCCATGTCAAAAAAGAATACTGGCATTTTTTTCATGGAATGAATTGTCGCTTTCATCCTTTATGAGTATTGTATTTTTATTACACTAACGCACCCTCTCACCCAGCCACTATGATCATCCTCCGGAATATTTTGTGTGCGATATTTCCACTGGCAGTCTGGAAACCAGCCACTCTAATCCTTGGAATGTTTTTTTTCCTTGCATCCGCTGTTCTGGCAGGTCCAAACCGTGTTTCCGTTACCTTTATTCCGGAAGTCGCCGGCATAAACGCTGTTGACAATCAAACCGGAGCGTTCTGGCTGGGAGTCGAAATGAAAATTGAGGATGGCTGGCATATCTATTGGCGCAATCCTGGTGATTCCGGCCTTCCCACCACTATCCGATGGAATGAACACGCCTTCCTGAAACCAGGAGAGATTCACTGGCCACGCCCCTTTCGTTTTGATGAGGATGGCATTACCACCTACGGATACTCGGACAGCGTTGTTTTGCTGGTTCCGGTCAGGGTTTCCAGGGATGAAATCAACACGCTGTTCCATTCATCCGGGGGTAACGGCAACATCGGGCAAGGCGGTTCTGGGGGTACCAGAAAGAACCCGGAGCATGCTCTTTCTGCACAAATCAATTGGCTCGTATGCAAAGATATCTGCATTCCGGAATCCACACAGCTGTCCCTGCACCTTGACGGAAAAGGTGATTTTCCCGGGTATTCGGAATCCGGCTCCGAGCGGATCGATCGGTCAAGGCGCCTGCTTCCTGAATCCGTGACCGCCTGGCAGGCACATGGCGAAATGGATTCCGATCGTTTTAAAGTGATCGTGACGCCCGAAACCGGTGAAGCCCTGTTCCCGGATGCGGATGACATCTATTTCTATCCCCATCTGCAGGGAATCATAGAGCATACCGCTCCTCAGACTGTGGTCTCCGATGGCGACCGCCTGATCCTGGAAATGCAGGTATCCCGCTATCTGAGATCCCGGCCCGACGAGCTGACCGGAGTACTCTCGGCCGGACAAAGCTGGGTGCGGGACCGCAACGTCCCGGCCATTGAAATATCCATGCCGGTCTCCGCGCCGACTGACACGAATTAACCTTATCGACTCGTTTTCGAAATCCACACCAACCAACAATCGGAGAAAACCCATGAAAACCCGACTCTTGAGTATCATGATTCTGCTTTTTGGATTCCTTTTAACCGGCCTGGTTCAGGCTGAAGACCGCAAACGCGCTGAAATCGGGAAAAAAGCGCCTGACTTCACACTGACTGACGCATCCGGAAATAAACACACACTATCGGACTATGAGGACAAGTATGTAGTTCTCGAGTGGCTGAACCATGACTGCCCATTTGTTGTGAAACACTATGCGACCGGTAATATGCAAATGCTCCAGGAGAAATATCGCGACAAGGGCGTCGTGTGGTTCTCTGTTATCTCTTCTGCTCCCGGCAAACAGGGCTATCTGGAGCCGGATCAGGCCAGGAAGGTCACCCGTGATAAAAAAGCAAAACCCAGTGCGGTATTGCTTGATCCCGACGGCAAAGTCGGACGCGCCTACGATGCCCGGGTTACTCCCCATATGTATATTATCGATCCGCAGGGCACACTTGTCTACATGGGAGCTATCGACGACCGCCCTTCCACAAACCATGACGATGTCAAAGATGCCCGTAATTTTGTACGTGAGGGACTCAACCTCCTGCTTGACGGACGCGATGTCGAGGTAACCAGCCATCAGCCATACGGTTGCACCGTCAAGTATTAAGACAGGCGCGCTACTAAATGGGGGCTGCTATTGTCCGGATTCCACTGCCGAATCAGCGAAAATTCAGAATCTCCATTTTGTGCGTTCTAACAATTAATGTTGCAACGCATATTTTTCTTTTGTATTATTGAGCACTATCTGTAGCGACACCAATCACATCTACCTCAATATGATACAGGAAAACGAGGCCACAAAGGCGCGGTATCGAAACGAAAGGCACAAAGCCGTAGCCAGCTTTCTATATACTTACAGCAATGTGACTTCGCGGCTCCATAAGATGCTGAATGAGCACAATCTTACACTTCAGCAATTTAACATACTACGCATCCTTCAGAGGCACTTTCCGGAGCCCTGCTGCAACAATACCATCAGGAAGCAAATGCTTGATGCGCGATCTGACATCACCCGGATCGTTGACCGTCTTGTCAAGGAGGAGCTTGCGACCCGGAAGCACTGCAGCGAAGACCGCCGCAAAGTGAACATTATCATTACCCGGAAAGGGCTTGATCTGCTTGCCCGGATGGATCACCTGAATGAGAAAATGGATGGGATTGTGGAGCCTCTAACGGATCGGGAGGTAGTCGAGCTGAATCGGCTTCTTGACAAGATCCGCAGTCAACACTGAATGATATTGAAATACCGAGCAACCGAACGAATCTGGAGATACAATGACGGATAAACTGACCGCGGAAGAGTTAAAAAAGCAAGAGGATTTCAATGCTGAAATTATTCCGCACCTGGATGCAACTTATAACTATGCTCTCCGTCTCACAACTGATCCCAACGATGCAGAAGATCTTCTTCAGGACAGCATAGTAAAGGCGTTCCGTTTCTTCAGCAGCTACCAGAAAGGAACAAACGCCCGTGCATGGCTCTACCGCATCGTCAAGAATTCATACATCAACAACTACAGAAAGGCTTCCCGACAGCCTGCGCATGTGGATTATGATGAAGTGGCAACCTATTACGAAACCATTCGAAGTGAGCAGAGTGATACAACGGACCTCCAGACTCAATTTTACCGGGGTGAATACGATGACGACTTCAAGAAGGCGCTGGATAATCTGCCCGAAGATTTCCGCACACCACTTCTGCTGTGTGATGTTGAAGACTTCACCTACGAAGAGATTGCAAACATGCTGGATGTACCTATAGGCACCGTGCGCTCGCGCCTGCACCGCGGACGCAATCTGCTCAAGGAAAAAATAAAAGAGATTGCAGCAAGGCGCGGCTATCTGAAAAACTGAGATTGTCCCGGCTTATATCAGAGGGTCAATTTAATTGGAAAAGGTGCGTTGTCGGTCCACCATTTTGCTCCGCGGAGTATATTGGTGATGGTTTTTCCGTCGGTAATTTCCCCTTTGAACACCGCCTCAATCGCCTTTCCAAAGGGTATGCGCACCGGTTTCAGGAATTCGTCATCATCCACCTGGTTATCCGATACTTCCAGCCCCCAGGTCAAGTAGAGATAAATGATCTCATTGGTATATCCGATACAGGGGTGAAAGCCGCCGAGTGATACCCAGTGTTCTCCGCGTATGCCCGATTCTTCTTCCAGCTCCCTTTTTGCTGTGACCAGCGGATCCTCTCCGGGATCAATTTTTCCAGCCGGAACTTCCAGAAAGTTCTGCTGCAGCGGATACCGGAACTGTTTGACAAGCTGAACCTCTCCCGTTTCGAAGACCGGAAGCACTGCTGAAGCTCCGGGATGGTCGATCCATTCCCTGTAGGATGTGCTGCCATCGGGTAGTTGCACCTTGTCCTTATATACGTGCAAAAGGTTGCCGGAGAAGATTTTCTCGGAGTTCAACTTCTTCTCCAGCAGGGAATGGTCAGTTTCTTTCGTGTTCATCCTATAAATTTCTATTTTACGTTGCCGGGTAACTGTTCAATGCAAGATGCAAGGTACAATGATTCGCCCGGAAAATAAATTTCAATCCCAAACCAACGCCCGGCATTGACGGTGGAATCGCTTTGTCCGGAACGAACTGTAATACTGGAGTGTCGTGAACGAAGTCCCAAATATTGATGGAAAAATCATTCCTGTAAAAACAGAGGTTCTTACTCTTGCAAATGCGATATCCCTGTCACGTGCACTCATTGCCGTGCCTATTCTGATGCTGCATCATGCATCAGGAAAGGAGGCCAACTGGCTCATTGTGGCCCTCATTGCCTATGCCTTCATCTCCGATTATCTGGATGGATATTTTGCCCGAAAATTCAACCAGGTAACCGAGTTCGGCAAAGTGGCCGATCCCCTGGCAGACAAGATCTGTGCCATCATCCTGTTCTTTTACGCTGTCCTGATCGACATTATTCCGGTTTTTTTTCTTGTGATAATGATCCTTCGTGACGGTCTGATTCTGACCGGATCACTTATGATCAAACGAAAGCGCGGCAAATACGCAATGTCGGTGGTGTCCGGCAAGGTTGCCGTAAATGTGCTCGCCATTTACTGGATCGTTGCTTTTTTCTTTCCCGAAAGGCAGCAAACAATCGAATTTTTAATGTGGTTAAGCCTTATTTTAATGATTTACTCTCTTGGCTCTTACGTGCACCGCTACATTCTGATACAAAAGAAAGGCGCCGAATTCAACTGAGCCTCATCATCCCGAATACTTCTTTTTCAACATTCCGGGACGTCATCATCGGCAAAAGCATCGGCACAAATAACCGTTGCGACCATATTAATCAACCATCATAATCTGGAAACTACCATAATGGGTTTTTTTGACAAATTGGGATTCGGCAAAAAGGAGGAGAAGCTGCAGGAGGGATTGGAAAAAACCCGGGCCGGATTCCTGGACAAAATCGGAAAAGCGCTGGTCGGCAAGGACAAGGTCGACGATGAAGTGCTGGACGACCTGGAGGAAATTCTCATAACTTCCGATGTGGGTGTTAAAACCACGCTAGAGGTGATTCGGCGGATCGAAGCGCGTGTCGCGAGGGACAAATTCATCAGCAGCAGCGAGTTGCAAAACATACTCAAAGAAGAGATCTCCGGGTTGCTGAAAGATAACGAAGCAGATCGTCCGGCTGAATTTGACGCAGAATTGAAGCACAAGCCGCATGTCATCATGGTGGTTGGGGTCAACGGAGTCGGAAAAACCACCACGATCGGCAAGCTGTCGTACATGTACAAACTGGCCGGGAAAAAAGTGATGCTCGGTGCGGGTGACACATTCCGGGCCGGAGCGGTAGAGCAGCTCAAAATATGGGGCGAACGGGCCGGCGTTACGCTAATCCAGCAGGGACAGGGAGCCGATCCTGCTGCCGTGGCCTACGATACCGTGGCATCGGGCAGGTCAAGAGGCGCCGATGTCGTTCTGGTGGATACGGCCGGCCGTCTTCACAACAGAAAGGCGCTCATGGACGAACTTGCCAAAATAAAGCGGGTAATGGGAAAAGTGGTGGAAGGTGCACCCCACGAAGTGCTTCTTGTACTGGATGCTTCGACCGGTCAGAATGCCCTGCAGCAGGCCAGGGCTTTTTCCGAAGTGGTGGATGTGACCGGTCTCGCGCTTACAAAACTGGACGGGACCGCAAAGGGCGGCATTGTAATCGGCATTTCACATGAAATGTCTGTTCCGGTCAAGTATATCGGTGTCGGGGAGAAAATTGAAGACTTGCAGGTGTTTGAGCGAGCGCCGTTTGTGCAAGCCCTGTTCGACCAGGATTACCGTTCGTAAATCTGATTTAGCGGGATGGGGTCCGGCTGCGCCCGAATTGCTTTATATCGGATTCGGGGCGTACTGTGGTTTCAGCCAGATACCAAATCAGCTCCGTTATAAGTCCGGCGCGCGAAGCAAGCAGCGGACCGGCAATCTTTTCGGGTGTATCTGAAGGCTGATGGTAATACTCATGCAGCCCGGAGAAAAAGAAAACGAACGGAATGTTGCTCTGCGCAAAAGGCCAGTGGTCGCTTCTGCGGTACAATTGCAGATGGTGTCCCGTGTCGTTGTAGGTATCGTCCAGTATCAGATTGGCTGTGGCGCTGTTTGCCTGACGGACCAGTTCATCCAGCATTGTGGATACCATTCCGGCACCGATAACATAGATATAGCTGCTATCCTGCCGTCCGGAGTAAACATCATCCACTCTCCCCACCATATCCACATTGACATTCGCCACAATATCATGTTCCGGAAACAGCGGATTCTCAGTAAAATAGCGCGCGCCGTGCAGTCCCCACTCCTCTGCCGCAGTATGTAAAAAAACAAGGGTACGAGACGGGTGGTAACCATCGCTTGCCGCCTCGTGGAATGCCCGGGCGATCTGGAGCAGCACAGCCGTGCCGCTTGCATTGTCATCGGCTCCGCTGTAGACGATATCATTGCTTTCGTCAGGTTCCCCAAGCCCCAGGTGATCATAATGGGCCGAAATAACCACGATTTCGCGACTTCGAGGCTCATCCGCTCCGGGAATGACCGCGATGACATTATCTTCTTCAAATGTGCGGACATTCATTGAAGGAGTGGTTCTGAACCGGTAGCCGGTATCCCGGGGCATCATCCCGGAGCGACTGCTATTCCAATGGAGGTGCAAGCTGTCGAGCTGTGCCGGGCTATTCAGGCCGAGGATGCTGCGGGCCAGATCAGGATGGACCGAAACACTCACGCCAGCCGAGCCCCCGGCCATGCTGAATCTTTCATCCGGACGGCGAACAATACCCGGACGCTCCAGCTGTCTGCTCATTTCAACAGATTTGTCCTCCCAAACTTTCGGATCTCCTTCAGGAATGAATATAACACCATGGGCGCCATATTCGATGGACAAATCCCGTACTATTGCAGTCCGCGACCGATCCTCATCCCGGCCGGGTTCAAACACCATTGCCCATGCATTTTCCAGCTTGTCACGAACAGACCGGGTACCATGTGTGGAGATATCAATAATACCATCCCCTGCAAAAACGACCGGTGCGTCGTGTCCGCGTGTCCCGTCTGACAGCGGATAAAAGTGTGCACCTGTGCCTTTTTTCAGCTGTGACCGCGAGAGAAACAGGGTATCCCCGTCGTCCGCATGATAGACATCATAGGAGGTCGAATCCCAGAAAACACCCTCCAGCACAAATGATTGGCGCATGACGGGCATTGTTTCGTAAGCGGTAAATGATCCGGAAGTGTAAAAACGCTCCAGATAATCCGCGGCTAATCGTGATCCCGGCTGACCCGTACCGCGGCCCTTCAGAGAATCGGAAGCAAGCTGATGGATGTGCCCCATGATAAAGGATTCCTGCACATAGCGAGCCGGACTCTCACCCGACGGAATATCGGGTTGCCGAGAACCTGCATCATGTGGAAGTCCGGTCGATACAGAGCATCCTGAATACATCAAAAGAATCAATATAATCCGTAACCGGCGGAGCAAAATGTACATACTATTGGACATGTTCTTCATTACATGATCATCAGGATGGATTACCGGCTTTGACCAGTTCGTCCGGGGAGTATAGCTCAATGTAGAACTCTGTATGCTTTCCGGTAACAAGCAGTTTTACCTGTCTTTCCTTTATAAGTTCGAGTATGGCCAGAAATGTCACAATAACATAGATCCGGGAGGCTAGTCCGGCACAAAGATGTTGAAAGGAGCTCTTTCCGTGCTTTTGTAAATGACCAAGCACATAATCTGATTGCGTTTCGACATCGGTTTCCATACGGCGCACATCGTGGTACTGGATATCCTTCACTGATTTCATGACATGCTTGAATGCCGCCATGATGTCCAGCATGGTTACTTCACGCAGCGCTTCCCCTTTGTGCTCCTGCTCCACCTGGTCGGATTCGGTGCTGCCCCGGTTGTATGAATAGCGGGCTTTCTTGTCGAGGACCTTCATCTCTTCGGCGACCTCCTTGTATCTCTTGTACTCAAGAAGGGCTTGTACAAGCTCAAAGCGCGGATCCTGTTCCGGATCGTCGTCGTCATCCGGTTCCGGTTCGGGCAGCATCATTCTCGCCTTGATGGCCATCAGGGTGCTGGCCATGTAGATGAATTCACTGGCTACGCTCAGATCCAGCTCCTCCAAAAACCGGATATATTCAAGAAACTGTTCGGTGATATAGGATATGGGGATGTCGTAAATATCCAGTTCATCCCGCTTTATGAAAAAAAGCAATAAATCGAGCGGTCCTTCAAAGTTTTGGAGCTGTACACGATACATATATTTCTCAACGCTTTAATCTCACAACTTTCAGATGAAATGGCCATGTCGGCAATTCGACACACAATAGCATGATTATAATCGTCATGGACATTCTATGTGACCTTAGGAATCAAAAATTATAAACACATGAAAATAACTTTTTTAACAACACGATGTGCAGTTTCATTATTATAAGTGCAATTTCGTGACAATGGTCTCCATTATGTGCTGTAATATTGACTGTTGCCAAAAGATAGTGTTTATTTGACTCACAGCAGCGAGGCAGGTTTCAACCTGGATAAATCCAAATACATATGCGGAAAAAAGGGAATCAGAAGCGGGGAATGGATTACAAAAAGTTCATGGAAGCCTTGGAAAACGGGGATACGAAGGAGTTCAGCAAACTCTACTCCGAAGCTTTTGAGGTACTATGCTCGTACCTGCGAACGACCATGAGGGCGGATGAGCACAATGCGAAAGATTGCGCTCAACATGCCTTGGTCAAAACCATGGAACGCGTCAGAAAAGGCGCTATCCGGGAGCCCGACAGCATCTACTCCTATCTGCTGCAAAGTGCAAAAAATCGATACATGCGTGTCCGTTTTGAGCAAAGAAGAAGCAATTTTCAGGAAGATATGGAGATTTATGCACCTGTTAATGAACAGATTGACCGGCTTGCCGCTCAGGAAAAAAAAGCTGCTCTGGAATCCTGTCTTGAAAAGCTAGGTGAAGATTCCCGCGAATTTATTCTTTTCTGGATCGAGAACCCCAATGCCCGGGGAAGCGTTGTAGCCCAGTTATTTAACATCTCTGTTAACAACGTCTGGACAAAACGGCACAGGCTTGTAAAAAAGCTCAGTGAATGTATTCAGAAAAAAATGAATAATTAGCTGTAAGGAATGGCTGCCTTCCTTGTCTTAATAGGTAAATATTTCAAACATAGACACTATTATGCCAAAAGAAACCCCGTCAGACATCGTAAGGATTATTGATGATTATCTGAAAGGACGGCTTAATCAGTCGCAGACAGATCATCTATGGGTTCTGTTAATGCAGAATCCGGAATACTACTCCCTGCTCGAAACACAGGCAGCAATGAAGAGAATGGATGTAGATAAGATTCGCAGGAAGCTGGAAATGAAAGATGATGATTCCCCGGATGGCAACGAGCCTTACACCGGGTTCGTAAAAGACAATAAAATTCCCTGGATAGCTACGCTTGCCGCTGTAATTATCATCGCCCTTTTTCTGAACATCTTCCGGAGTTCTGTTGAAACCAAAATCACTCCCATGATCTCCGAAATCCACACTGTAAACCTGCTGGCCCCCGACATATCTCGTTCTTCGACCGATGATATGTCTGAATTCGAACAAAGCCTGTACCGGGCCTATCTGATGTCGATTTCGGGCAATATCAATGGCGCCATTGAGGAATACGAACAATTACTTGTATCCAATGACATTAAGCCGGATTTGGTTAACTACAACCTCGCCATCATGTACTATAACTCCAAAGATTATGTCTCATCCGCTGAACGGTTTCAGCTTGTGGACTGCACCCATCTGAATGGAGATGTACTTGCAGAGTCCTGCTACTGGTTCATGACCAACAGCTTTCTTGCCATCAATGATTTGGATCGGGCCCGGGATAGCGCCTCAATGGTTTTGGGGGTGGAAGGATACTACCAGCAGGACGCCATTGACCTGCTGCGAAAAATCCGCTATGTACAGCAGAATGAAAAATAAACGCCCTTGCTGACAAAGGATATCATTCGTCAATCGCGCCAGCCCTGTTGTACACCTGGCACGAACAACGCACCTTGTTCGTGACTCAGAGGAGGACACAACCGTTTTCCAACCTTGAAATGCAATATTTCAATTGTGAAACGTTTTTTGGCAATTGTACCCCTGAGCTGTGTATTTTTATCCATTGTACCCTCCTTCACTCATAAACTTTCTCTAATTTTGCCAAATCCCCTGTTGAGCGCCTCCGACCACGATCCCGGTTTTGAGCAGCACATTCGTCCGTCACGACTCCGGGAATTCATTGGTCAGCATAAAATCATCTCCAATCTGGAGGTTTTTATCGAGGCGGCGCGCCGGCGGGGCGAGGCACTCGACCATGTTATTTTATCCGGACCACCCGGTCTCGGCAAAACTACTCTCGCTTATATTATCGCTCACGAAATGGGGGTTCAGATCAAGCCAACAACCGGACCTGTACTGGAAAAGCCCGGTGATCTGGCGGGGATGCTGACCAACCTGGAAAAGGGCGATGTATTGTTCATTGATGAAATTCACAGGCTGAATCCCGTGATTGAGGAGTATCTTTACTCGGCAATGGAGGATTTCAAACTGGATATTGTCATTGATTCGGGTCCCAGTGCGCGAAGCGTGCAAATCGACCTGATGCCTTTCACCCTCATCGGTGCCACAACCCGCAAGGGCCTGCTGACATCCCCGCTCAGGGCCCGGTTCGGGATTGATCTTCGGCTGGATTACTACGGCGTGGAACTGCTGCAGCACATTGCCGTGCGTTCGGCCGGCATACTCGGGCTCAATATCACCGAGGGCGGAGCCTTTGAGCTCGCACGGAGAAGCCGGGGAACCCCCCGTATTGTCAACCGGCTGCTGCGAAGAACCCGCGATTTTGCTGAAGTCGATAACAAATCGGAAATCGATGAAAAGATCGCCGACAAGGCGCTGAATGCGCTTGATGTAGACCCGCGGGGACTGGATGAAATGGACATCCGGATACTAAACAGTATAATTGAAAATTATCAGGGCGGACCGGTGGGACTTGGAACACTGTCCGTGGCCGTCGGTGAGGACAAGGGGACCATTGAGGAAGTGTACGAACCTTTCCTTATCCAGGAAGGCTTTCTGCAGAGAACTCCCAAGGGCAGAGTGACTACCCGCAAAGCCTTTGAATATCTTGGTATTCCAATCCCCCAAAAGAAGGACTCCGGATCAGACCTGTTCTCCTCGGGTTAAGCCCGGGTTTAACCCGTTTTCTAAACGAGTCCTTTTTTTCGTATATTTGCCAGCTATAAAAAATTAACCGGATCTGTTCCAGCATCACATCCCAGTACCAAATTGCAATGAAAAATCTCTTTACTTCCGAATCTGTTTCAGAGGGCCACCCCGATAAAGTATCCGATCAAATCTCCGATGCCATTCTGGATGCCATGCTTGCCCAGGATCCCAACTCCCGCGTTGCCGTGGAAACAATGGTCACGACAGGACTCGCTGTTATTTCCGGAGAAGTAACTACAGAAGCTTACATAGATGTCCAGGAAGTGGTTCGCGATGTGATCCGTGAAATAGGCTACACCAAGCCCGGCTATCGCTTCGATGCCGACTCCTGTGGTGTGATGGTCTCAATACACCAACAGAGCCCCGATATTGCCATGGGTGTTGACCGTCTGGGCGCCGGAGACCAGGGCATGATGTTCGGATATGCCTCCCGGGAAACCGACACGTACATGCCAATGTCGCTGCAGTATGCTCATGATCTGGTGCGGGAACTTGCCGATATCCGAAAAAACACCACCAATATGCCCTATCTGCGACCTGACAGCAAAAGCCAGGTCACGGTTGAGTACGACAAAAACAATAAACCACTGCGAATTCACACCATCGTCGTTTCAACCCAGCACGATGAAGACGTGGAGCAGGAGAAAATCAAACAGGATGTCCGGAAATACCTGATTCCCCGGGTGATCCCACAGGAATTGATGGATGATAAGACCATCCTTCATGTTAATCCCACAGGAAAATTCGTTATTGGCGGTCCACACGGCGATACCGGACTGACAGGACGAAAAATCATTGTGGATACCTATGGCGGCCGGGGAGCTCACGGTGGGGGTGCATTCTCCGGCAAGGATGCCTCCAAGGTGGACCGCAGCGCTGCTTATGCTGCAAGGCATATCGCCAAAAACATTGTGGCTGCTGAAATTGCAGATGAATGCCTGATCCAGCTGGCGTATGCCATCGGCATTGCCGAACCGGTTTCCATCAACGTCAATACCTACAGGACCGGAAAAATAAGTGATGACAAACTGGTCGCGCTCATCAAGAAAATTTTTGACTGCACCCCGGATGGCATCATTCGACGATTTGACCTGCGCAAACCCATTTTCCGAAAAACAGCCGCTTACGGCCATTTCGGTCGCGATGAATTTCCCTGGGAAAAGCTGGACGCCGTCGATGAGCTGAAAAAACAAGCAGGGTTGAAATCCTGATTCATTGGCCGGGATCACAAATGGCGCAACCTGTTTGATTTCAGGGAAATCAAACACCGCTTTTTTACGTTGTCAAGTTATAAAATCACTGAATCAACAGGAAATCAATAGGGAATCAACAGGTAAGGACAGGTATTAACTGGAAACGCCATGATTCAAAAGATCCAGGGATATCCCGTTTACGGACTGCATGACGATCAGACTATCCACCAGTTTCTGGATGTGATGAGCAGAGCCGACTATGGAGCGCTTATGGCGGATGGACATCTTGGCTACGTTATGCCTATTGGAGGCGTTGCAGCTTACCGCAACAAGGTTTCTCCTGTTGGCGTGGGGTTCGATATCGGATGTGGAAACCTTGCGGTCCGCCTTGATATGCATAAAAAAGACCTGAATCTTGATCTTCTGCTGAACCGTATCGAAAAATACATCTCTTTCGGGATCGGCCAGACCAATCCGGATTCGCCGCGTTACCACCCCGTCTTTGATCATGACGACTGGGAAGCATACGACCCTCCTTCCCTTATGGCAGACCTGAAAAAACTGGCACGGGATCAGCTTGGAACTGTCGGTGCCGGAAATCACTATGTGGATGTTTTTTCGGATGAGGAGAACCGTGTATGGATTGGGGTCCATTTCGGCAGCCGCGGACTGGGTCACAAAACCGCCACAGGATTCATCAACTTGTCACAGAATCGCCCCTGGAATATCCGCGCCGCCGAAAAAGAGGTACTGCTTGATCTCGACAGTGATCTCGGTGAACGCTATTATCGTGCCATGCGACTTTGCGGAGCTTATGCATGGGCCGGAAGGGAATGGGTCTGTGACTATGTGGCCGGACTTGCTGGTGCCGAAATCACAGAGCGCGTGCATAATCACCATAACTACGCCTGGAAAGAAAAACACGCTGACGCAGCGTTGCTCAGACATGCCGATAACGACCCGGCTAACCAACAAAAAAATCTAAAGGAATACATCGTAATCCGAAAAGGTGCAACCCCGGCCTTTCCTGGACAGATGAGTTTTGTCGGTGGAAGCATGGGCGACCCCTCGGTCATCCTCGAGGGCGTCGACGGCCCTGAAAGCCGGGCCGCGCTTTATTCCACCATTCACGGTGCGGGACGGGTGATGTCACGCACCAGGGCCGCCGGAAAATACCGCGGAAGAGGAAAAAAACGGAAACAAGTCAGAGAAGGTGAAGTCACACCGAAAATGATGAAGGAATGGCTTGATAAAAAGGGAGTGAAACTGCGTGGTGGCGGACTTGATGAATCTCCACATGTCTACCGGCGGCTCACGGACGTACTTAATGCCCACCAGAATACCATTAAAATCCGACACTGGCTGCAACCTCTGGGTGTTGTAATGGCGGGTCCGGACATCTACGACCCGTTCCGGGATTAGATCGGGGCATGACCGGCAAACTTTCAGGGACAAGCTCTTGATTACTTTTCCAAATTCTTGTACTTATGATGTTTGCCAAATCAACTACATCCTGATACACCATGTCTGTATTGGCCATTCTGGTCGGAACCATTGCCATTCTGCTGGGCGCCTATCGCTACTACGGTTCGTTCATCGCTCGCAAGCTCGGTGTTGACAACAGAAACATCACCCCGGCCCACACACAAAAAGACGGGGTCGACTATGTTCCAAGCAATCGCTTTGTTGTATTAGGACACCATTTCGCATCCATTGCAGGAGCCGGGCCTATTGTTGGTCCGGTTATCGCTGTTTCCTTCGGCTGGATGCCCGCCCTGGCGTGGATCATCATCGGAGGCATCTTCTTCGGCGCCGTGCACGACATTACCTCCATGACCGCCTCTCTGCGTCACCGCGGAAAATCCATCGGAGAAATCATACAGCAATATATCGGCGATTCGGGGAAAAAACTGTTCCTGATATTCGCCTTTGCCACTCTTTTGCTGGTCATCGCCGTATTTATGGATATTGTAGCCAGAACATTCGTAACGGTACCCTCCGCGGCATCGGCGTCCGTTTTTTTCATCCTGCTTGCCCTGCTGTTCGGGCTCGTCATCAACCGGTTTGGATACCCGTTATGGATAAGTACCATCTTTGGCGTGGGTCTGCTCTACTTTTTTGTTTATCTGGGTGATGTGTTTCCCTTCGAGATCAGTTATGCCACCTGGATCGGCATCCTTATTGCATATATCTTCCTGGCCGCCGTCACCCCCGTATCGGTTTTGCTGCAGCCCCGCGACTTCCTCAACTCCTTCCTGCTGTACGGGATGATCCTCTTCGGACTGATCGGTATCGTGATTGGCAATCCCCGGATTGAAATGACCTCAAACATCCGATTTCAGGTTGAAAACCTTGGATACCTGTTTCCTGTTCTCTTTGTCACCATTGCCTGTGGCGCCATATCCGGATTTCACTCGCTCGTCGCCTCCGGAACCACCTCCAAACAGATCAACAGGGAAGAAGATGTGAAAATGATCGGTTTTGGCGGGATGCTGATTGAAACCCTGCTCGCCGTCATGGCCGTGATGGCCGTTGCCGTGATGACCCGCGGCGATTTTGCCCTAAGACTTGTTGATGCAGGTCCGGTTACACTCTTTGCAGAGGGCCTTGGCGGATTCATCTCCACGATTGGGATTCCGATTGCGGTCGCTGTCTCTTTTGTTGCACTTACCGTCTCCGCATTTGCACTTACTACCCTGGATACCTGTACGAGACTGGCCCGTTTCATCATCCAGGAATATGCAGAGGACATAGCGGCGCCACGCACCAAATCTGCACTGAAAAATCGTTTTACAGCAACAATAATTGTGGTTTTCATGAGTGGTTTGTTGCTACTTACCGGTCAGTTCGAGCAGCTTTGGCCGATATTCGGATCAGCCAATCAACTGCTGGCGGCCCTGGCGTTGCTTGCCGTGACGGTGTGGCTGGCAAAAATGAATGTTAATCCGTTTTTTACTCTCATCCCCATGATTTTTATGTTTTCGGTCACACTGCTCTCCCTGCTAGTTTTCGCTTGGAATCAGTATCTGCAGAACGCCTGGTTTCTGAGCGTGCTCTCGGTATCCCTGTTTGTGCTTGCTGTGATTCTTGTGGTGATGGCGCGAAACAGTCTCCGGCAGTTTTACGCGGATGAAAAACGCAGACAAAAGAAAGCGGGTATCAAAACCGTTTCACCCTCATGAGGTGCATGAAGCAGCTTAAAAACATCCTGTTGAGGGTCCGTGAACCCGCCAATGCCTATACCCATCTGGCCGGAACGCTGCTTTCTGTACTTGGTCTCGTCATGCTGATCCATAAATCGGTTCTGCACGGACAGCCTGTCCATGTCGTTGCCTTCTCGATATTTGGCAGCAGCATGATCCTGCTTTACCTCGCCAGCACCCTCTATCACATGCTTTCAGTCTCCGAAAAAGGGATCCGCATTCTGCGCCGCATCGATCACATTATGATTTATATCCTGATCGCCGGCACATACACACCCATCACCCTGATTGTGCTGGATGGTTTTGCGGGATGGGCACTTTTCACCGCCATCTGGTCTGTCGCGGTGCTTGGCATGCTGTTTAAATTAGTCTGGTTCAACGCACCTAAATGGATATCTTTGGTCCTGTACCTGGCAATGGGCTGGATGGCGCTAATAGCATTCCCCGAGTTATGGCGTGTGTTTTCCTTAAGCGCAATGGTTTGGTTGTTGATGGGCGGACTTGCCTACACGATCGGCGCCATTATTTACGGAATAAAATGGCCCAATCCATCACCAAAACATTTTAATTTTCATGCAATTTGGCATATTATGGTGATGGTCGGAAGTTTCTGCTTTTTCTGGCTGATGTACCAATATGTGGTCTATTACTGAGGTCTTTTTTTGAGATGCTTCAACTTGAGATACCCTCATTAAGAGGCTTATCACTCTAACCCATTTTCGGGTGTAATCGCCCAGACTGATCTACCCAGTGAAATGGATCGGATGACAACCCGAGTTCGCGTCTATGGTAAATTGCCGGAAAAATCGGATTTCAAAAGCAGGGGGTTTTGCATTCCTGATAATCCTCTTACTTGTCGGGAATACCGTTTTCGCCCAAATATATGAAAATGTCTACCGACCGATCCGCCCGGAATGGCAGCAGCTCAAAACGCCGCACTTTCGCATCATATTTCAACAGGGAGAAGAGTCCGCCGCACTGCAATCTGCTTATATCCTGGAAGACCAGTACCCCATTGTCCGGTCGCTGGTTGGCGGATCACTAACCGGAATGCCCGTGGTTCTGAATGGAGAAAACGACTTGTCCAACGGCTATGTCACCACACAGAATTTTCGCATCGAGGTGGAAATACCGAGGATAAAGGGCAAGAGCATGAATCCCTCAGACGGGAACTGGCTCAATACCGTGATGCCCCACGAGCTGGTCCATGCCCTCCACCTGAATGTGATCCCTGCTTTCGGGATAAGCGGCGTTGTGCGCCCGTTTTCGCCGGATATGGCCCGATCAATGCACTTCGCTGCACCTCTGGGCATGATTGAGGGTATCGCCGTTTTTCACGAATCCCATCGCCAGTATGGGTTGAGCGGGAGAGGAAATCATCCTTATTTCACCCGGCAATTCGATGCTGCGTTCAACAGCCGGCACCGGTGGTCGCTTGGTCAGATGCTTATGAATCCGGTCCGCACCTGGCCGTTTGACCGCCATTATATCGGCGGTCACGAATTCATTCACTGGCTTCAGTACGAATACGGCATGGAAACAACAAAAAAGACCATTCGATTTATCTCGAGATGGCCATTTTTGGGATATGGTTCCGCATTGTGGTACCACACCGGAAAACGGCCCGGCCGCCTGTACAGGCAATTCAGGCAAGATCAGGTGGATGATCAAAACAGCCATAAACCCGACCGGAACTACGATGTCTATGAAAGTCCCGGTTCGGTTGACCCACATCGGGTCCGGCATCCTTTTTGGATTTCCGATGACGCCATACTCTACTATGCCAGGTCTTACAACCAGCGGCCGGGATTATATAGCTTTGATTTACAAAGTAAAAACACCTCTCTTTTCCATGAAACCCGCTCCACGGAGGATTACCTTTTTGCTATCCACCCTGACGGATCGCGGCTGCTCTATTCCCGCTATCACCGCCATCCATACTATAACAACTACCAGCGGATGAGACTGTATGAAGTGGGTATCGAGCCCTGCCGGAAGAGCGGACGCTTGCCCGGTGCAGGCAGGGCTGAATCAGCAGGAATAATTACAGACACGCTGACCGGGTCGCAGAAACTCCTGGACCGTGTGCATGCGCCCGTTTACAGTCCCGAAGGCGCTGTGTGGGCGCTTCGCACTCATCACGAGCGAAATATACTGGTTTCAGTTGATGCGCCTGAAGTAGATACCCTGCTGGTGCCGGAAAAAGGACACCTGCTTCAGCTGGCATTTAATCCGCATGAACCTGATTCCCTGGTGCTGCTGGCCAACCGGAACGGGCTCCAGGGGCTTTGGTTTCTGCATCGGGATGACCTTGATGAATACAATCGGAGATCTGCTGATATCGCATTCGACAGGGCCTCTATTTATGATCCATCCTGGCACCCGTCTGGCGACTACCTGTTGTTTACATCCGATTATGGCGGGAGAATGAATCTTTACGAATACGAACGCTCACAGAGGGTCGTCCGCAGGCTTACCGATCACCGGTTCGGGATTATGGAAGGCTCGTACAGCAAGGATGGATCCCGCCTGGCTGCTGTACAGATCCGGGACACACGCTTTGAACTGGTCATCCTTGAAAAAAGTCAGCTTTCAACTGAAGTTGTGCTCACTGAAAAGTGGAATGATCCCTTGTTTTCCGGACCAGCAACGGATGCACCAATACCACAGGTCCTGGATTCGGAAACAGCTTCTCTTCCGGATGAGTGGACATTATCCAGCTACCGCACCGGCATCGGATGGCTCAGGCCCCGCTCTTTTTTCCCGTACTGGGACAATCAATCTCAGTTTATAGATCATCGATTCGGGATTGTGCTCTCTGGTGGCGATGTACTCAGAAGACACAGTTACTTTACCGAGTTAAGCACATCCAACAATCGATTCTGGTATGATATAGAATACCAGTTCAGTGGATATTTTCCGGGCTTTCGGCTTAATACCTACCAGCGTCCGATTCAGACTACCGAGTTTCTGCTGGACAGACAGGGTTCCGGCATCAATTTACCATTCCGTTTAAATATTGATCGAAACACTCGTATTTCGGCGATAACGGTAATCCCCGGTATAGATTACCTCCGTGAACGCATCATCACTACCGGCGGTAATCCCGATTCCGAATGGTTCCAGCGCACACGGGCATCACTCTTCTTCTCATATCATCACAGGATACAGCAGAACATCAGGGACGTTCAGCCCAATACGGGATGGATATTATTCTCGGAAATTAACCGTGACTTGCAGACGGATGGACTTCGCAAGCTGGCTGCAATTCGCGGTGGTTTATACCGCTACCTCGCTTTCCGGCAGAGCAGCAACCGATCGCTTAGACTTGGTGTTGAAGCGGTTACGCAAAACCGTCCATATTTTGACATAAGCGGTTTCTACTCTCATGGCTTTGTGGATAACGTTCTATCAGGAGTTAATAACGCGGCCAGGCTGAATACCCGCTTCACTATACCCTTGTGGCATGCCGATCGCGGTCAGATACTTGTTCCATTTTTCATTGACCGGTTGTATATGGTGCTGTTCAGCGATACCGTCATTCCGGTTCATTCCCGTCAACATGCTGATTGGATGAGAGATTCCCGATCCCTTTTTGGCGGGGGAATCCGCCTTCAGATGCGCCTGTTTAATTTTCCGGTTGATATCGGTGTTGCTACAGCCTACGAACCGACTCGTGATAATACCGGTTTTATTTTTGGATCGTTTTGATCTGTCCAATTTTCAGGATACTGAATCCGTCAGGCATCGGTGTATTCAAAACAGCATCACACTGATCCGGTGATACCACCAATGTAAGTCCAATGCCCAGATTGAATGCCTGGCGCATATCATCCACAGGAACATCCCCAACCTTGCGGATGAGCTGAAACAGAGGCGGCCATTCCCAGCGCTCCCATTCCACATCCAGCTGAAGACCCTTCGGAAGTATTCTTTGCGTATTTCCTTCAATTCCACCACCTGTAATATGGGCAAATCCCCTCACTCCATCCATTTTTCTGAACTTTCTGATAACAGTGAGATAAGATGGGTGGATTTGCATCAGGCTCTCGCCAATGGTCATACCAAGTTCATCCACAAAATCATCCACGCTGAACTTGGAAAAGAGAACCTTGCGGGCAAGTGAATACCCATTTGTGTGCAGACCGTTGCCCGACACCCCGAGAACAGCGTCCCCATCGCAAATGCCTGATCCATCCAAAATCTTATCCCGGTCTACCACGCCAACTACTGTACCAGCCAGGTCAAACTCCCCCTCCGAGTAGATATCCGGCATTTCAGCAGTTTCACCACCGATCAAGGCACATCCATTTTCCCTGCACGCAATGCTGAATCCTTTGAGCACGTCATACGCCACCTGCTGCTTCAGCTTTCCGGTTGAAAAATAATCCAGGAAAAAGAGAGGTTCTGCGCCAGAAACGGCTATATCATTTACACAGTGATTAACCAGATCCTGTCCAACGGTGTCATAAACTCCCGTCTTGAACGCGACGATGAGTTTTGTACCCACACCATCCACACTGCTAACCAGAACGGGTTGTTTCATGGAAGAAAAATCGGGCTGAAACAATCCGCCGAATCCTCCGATGGTGTTGATTACCCCGGGCCGATGGGTATCGGCCACCAGCTTGCCTATGGATTTCACAAAACGGTTACCGGCTTCCACATCTACACCAGATGACTTATAGGTATATTTTTTTGACATAAAGTGTATATTATCAAATATTTATTTATCTAATTCAAAATTTAAAGCACGTACTGAAAGGGGATGGATTGGAGACCGATTTAAGTTTGCGACAAAAGGAAACAAAACCAAACAGAGCTTTCTTTTTTTTTCCACACAAGTATTCTATAGTTAAATATTATTTATAAAATTTAGTGTTCTTATATAGGGAGTGTGGATATGTTGATAAATAAGTTTTCTTATTTATTCTTCTTGGAATGCACTTTTTGTTTATAAGATTGTTTATAAGAATGCTTCAAAAATGAGGTATTTAAAAACTTTTCACTTTTTTAAACGCTTTACATATTACACACATTTATAACTGTTTATTTTTTCAACAGAGCCGGTTGGCTGTATGGATTGTTGGAGGCAAACGATTTACCGTTAATAATTGGTTATCTACTGAACATCACCAGACACAGGAAACCGGATCAACAAGTTAGGATCATGGTTATCCCCACACTTGTTAACAAATCTGACATATATGAGAGCGGTAGTACAGCGGGTATCAGAAGCATCAGTAAAAGTAGATGGGCGGATAACGGGCAGTATCCGAAAAGGGTTGCTTGTTCTGATTGCGGTGCATAATAATGATACAGATGACCAGCTAAGATGGGTGTCGGATAAATGCCGGCGTCTGCGGATTTTCGAGGATGACGAAGGTAAAATGAACCGGAGTGTAGAAGATGTGGACGGTGAGGTGCTCCTTGTGTCACAATTCACACTTTACGGAGAGGTTAAAAAAGGAACGCGTCCCAGCTTTATTGCATCGGCCGGACCAGAAAAGGCAGAAGCGATGTACCAACAAATGGTTGCACATCTTGAGCAGTCGATGCCGGGCAAAGTCAAAACGGGTATTTTTGCTGCCAAAATGGAGGTTTCGTTGGTCAATGACGGACCGGTAACGATAATTGTTGAGCGCTGATGGCCCTTGTTTTCATTTTTATCGATGGTGTCGGGCTTGGTGCGGACAATGGTCACAACCCGTTTGCATTAAATGATTATCCGGCATTTTCTGCGATGGCTGGTGGACAATCATTCACCAGCGAGGCAGGGCCATATCAGAATGGAAATCATTTTTTTTCACCGGTGGATGCCTGTCTGGGTGTGGACGGGTTGCCTCAAAGCGGCACAGGACAGGTGACACTGTTCACAGGAGTCAACTCCGCTTTGTTGCTTGGCAGGCATTTTGGCCCGTATCCCCATTCTGCAATTCGTGAACTGCTTGCAGAAAGGAGCATATTTCAGAAAATTGGTGCAGAGAAAGGGGTCTGTTATTTCATGAATGCGTTTCCGCAACGGTTTATTGATTATGCAACCACCACAAATCGTTGGTCAAGCACTACTTTCATGACAGTAAAAGCCGGTTTAAAACTTAATTCAGTGCAGGAAATTATGGATGAACGAGCTATAACAGCGGAACTGACCCAGGATGTATGGAGGACGCGCCTTTCCATGGATGTTCCTGTTATTACTGAGAATGAGGCAGCTGACCGGGTGATAACGGCAACAAAAAGCAATGATATAATTCTGGTGGAATACTATCTCACGGACAAGGCGGGACATAGCCGTGATGTAACGCTCGCCCAAAAAATACTTGTCCGGCTGGATCGATTTCTGCAGCATCTCATAAACAATCAGCCGGAGCATGACTATACCTTGCTCCTGACCAGTGATCACGGGAACCTGGAAGATTTGTCAGTTAAAACCCACACACGAAACCCCGTGCCGTTCTTTGTACTGGGTGAAGGTGCCGCGGTATTTCACGACGTAGCATCCATTCAGGATGTTACACCGCACTGTGTGGAGTGGTACCGGTCATTTTTCGGGCATGGCCGATAGAATCCGCTGGAAAATCTCGTCTACTGTTCCTGTACCATCAACGGAACGGAACAGGCCGGCCTGTTGATAGTGTTCCATAACCGGGGCGGTCTCCTTCTTATAGACCTCCAGCCGTGTCTTTATTTTTTCCTCTGTATCGTCGGATCTGCCTTCTCCACGTGCTAAAAGCCGCTGAATCAGCTCATCATCCGGTGCATACAAAGAGATGAATGCATCAACAGCCTCATTTCGACGTTCCAGCATATTGTCAAATGCCACCGCCTGCTCCACTGTTCGCGGAAAACCGTCAATAATGTACCCCTTCTTGTACTCCTCGCCGGCAATGGTTTCTTCCACCATATCCACTACGGTCTGGTCTGGGACGAGCTGACCCTCATCAATGATGAATTTAACTATTTTACCGAGTTCGGTACCTTCGTTGATGGCATCGCGGAACATTTTTCCGGTAGAAAGATGAATAATTCCGAAATGTTCAGCCACTTTTTTTGCCTGGGTGCCTTTTCCGGCACCTGGTGGTCCAAATATTATAATTCGCATCGCTTAATTAATAATGTTTATGGGAGGGTTAGAAGATTTCTATACTCCACAGGGAATATATCATTCCCTGTGAAAGAGACAAAAATAATGATGAAATGTCCATGACTGGGCATCAGCCCGGACACACAGGAGCATGATTATAATTGTCATGGACATTCTATGTGACTTATTGAATCAAAAATTATAAACACTTGAAATGTCCATAAAACCGAAATCACACTTTCATAAATAACACTATTATAACGCGGCGCATAATAAAGTGTGACGCAATGCGTTATTATTTATGTAAAGGTGTTTTCGTTTATCTGATCAAAGATTTTTATAAAGGTTACGATTATGGAAGAAAGATGGATAAAGCGGTATGCCAACCGCAAAATGTATGATGTGGAGAAAAGCAAATATGTGTCTCTTGGCGACCTGGCCGGGATTATCCGGTCCGGGGAAAGTATCAAGGTTACGGATAAAAGCGGCCGTGAGGATTATACCGCACAGGTATTGCGCCAGATCATAATGGATCAGAGCAAGCAGTCGGATTCCTCTTCGGTTTCAGTTCTTCACGAATGGGTCAGATTGGGCGGATCATTTATTGATCAGCAATGGGATGGTTTGCGAAGCGGAATGGAAGAGTGGATCAGTGACCGGAAAGCCCGTCTGCTGAAGGGGCTGAGCCGGGAAGATTTTGAAAATCTGAAGAAAAAAGTACAGGAACTGGAAAAGAAGGTTGAAGAACTGGATAAATAACATCACAAACCAAGTACCCCAAGAGGTAGAAATATGAGTAACGAAAAGAAAAAGGATACCGGAAAAGGTAAGAAGGAAAAGCACGAATGGAACGAGCGTGCCAAGGAAATATGGCTGGCCGGACTCGGTGCGCTGTCTGCCGTTGAGGAAGAGGGCAGCAAGCTGTTCCACACACTTGTTGACCGTGGAACATCATATGAGAAAAAGAGAAAGGAGCAGATGGACGAGCTTTGGAATGAGGTATCCGAGCGTTATGAGAAAACCGGAAGCAAGGTCGGCGAATCCATTGATAAAGCCGAGGAGCGTGTGGAAAGAAACCTCAAATCCATTATCACAGGGCTGGGCATTCCCACACGCAAGGAAATTGAGGAGCTTTCAAACAAAGTGGATGCACTCAATAAGAAAATTGACAGACTGAAGGAAAACGAAGCCGCCTCTTCACGTTCAGGTAAGAAAAGTACCGGAAAAACGAGTAAAAGCGGCAAATAGTCCGGAGCAGTTCCAGGGGCATCAGCGGTCGATGTCTGATTCCCGGGCGATTGACCAGACAAAGCTTCCCTCCTTTTGGGCTTTTTCCGTTTTGCTGAGGCCGCGGTTTCCGTAGGGCGGCTTTCGCAGCTTGCGGAAGAGTGCCAGGAATATCCAGCCAAAAGGAAGATAATAGCCGATAAGATCCCAGTCGCGCAACCAGCGATTCGGGATATTTCTGTTTTCCTTACGGTCATGGTAGTCACGGTAGTGGCGTGTAAAGAGGATCGGCCAGCCAAAAGGACTCGTAAGCCATCTTCTGCCCTTCAGATTCCGGAAGGCCCGAAATAGGGATGCAAAATCATAAGGACGCCGTCCATACTTCCTGGTGAGAGTATCCAGCTCCTTCTGCATCTCTTGCCGTATCTTATCCGCAATGATTTCCGCTTCTTCCCTGTCAGGCTCCCCGGCTGATTTTTTTTCTTCAGAGATAAACCCATCCCTTACTGAAATGGGTTTTCCAATAAAAAACTTCATATTGCATGGAAAGCCAAAATAGAAGAAAAACGGAAAGATAATCGCCACAATAAACAGTGGAACCGGCAGGAAAGGAATGCCGAGCAGCCGGCTGCTCAGAGCATCTATCCACCGGAATGTGAGGTTGGCGGGGTTGATCCACTCAGCATTGATGCCGTAAACAGGCAGTATTGGAACATTATAACGCGCTGCAAGTTTAACAAAACTGGGTTGAAAGCGCTGAAGCTGATATCTGCGGTTGAAGCCCTTGCCGATGCCCGGAATCCCCTCGGGATAGTAGATGACCCGGCTTCCCCGGGCCAGCGTCCGGTCAAAATTGATATAGGTCTGGTCAACAGCCCCGAATTTGCGCCACCAGTTGTCGAGTCCGAAAGGCCTCATCCACCAGTTAATTGCAAGCTTTGGTGAGTAAAGCGGCTTGATCTTTGCCTCTTCTCCGAATCCGCCGCTTTGCCACAATAGCTGATCAAGTACAAAGGAATCATGTGGAAATGCGTTGCCGCTGTGGTTTGAGGCCAGGATGACAGGTCCTTTTCCGGGAATATGTTTAAATCCGTAGAGAGAGGCGCGGTAATAATATGTTATGATCCATGAAGAGACTTCCCTGTAGAAGCTCTCGAGATACTCGAAGTCGACAGGATCCTCATCGGCAGTGATATTGGAGTAGCGAGGTCTGGATATCATGGCCTTTTATTGAACAGATAGAAAAGAAATCCAATGATAAACAGTACGGCCCACAGCGGCCAGGGTCCGTCCTGCACAACCGCCAGCGTTCCTGCGAGTATGAAAGCACCGCTCATGATATTTCCGCCCAGGTTTTGAATTGAATCGGGCTTTGGAGTCCGGTCGTTAAGCGTATCTTCAAGGTGATTGAGGGTGTCGGCGGTTATTCTCGGAAGCCTCATGATCACATCGATCAACTCGGGAGTTCCGCGCCAAAGCTCATTGGCGATAGAAGCGGGATGGAATTGATCCTGGAATATTTTCAGGGCATATTTTCTGGAAACGGACGGTATGTCAATTTTTGGGTTCATCATCTTTCCGACACCTTCGTAGGTAATAAGCGCCTTGGTCATGAGTGTCATTTCAACAGGGAAAAAGACGCGATGGCGTCCGCCAATGGCCAGGGAGTTGACGATCAGCTGTCCGAGACTGAAATCACCATAGGAGGCATGTTGGTAAAACCGCCGCAACAGATCAGATACAGAACGTCGGAATCCATTTGGATCTCCGTTTTTACCAATCCGCGCCATGGCGGTGAGGTTTCGGGTGGCACCCTCAATATCGCCGGATACCAGGGAGTGGAAATAGTAGAGCATGCGGCGGCGCGTCCGGTCCTCAAAACGCCCGACCATGCCCAGGTCGATGAAGCCGATTTTATTATCACTCATGACCATAAGGTTGCCGGGGTGAAGGTCGGCGTGAAAGAAACCGTCCTTGTACAGCATGCGAATGATCGCTTCGGCACCTCGGTCGATAATCTTGTTTTTTCTATCAACAGAAGCATTGGCAAGCTCTTTGGAATCCGGCCTGATACCATCCATAAACTCCATGCACAACACATCTCGTGTACTGTACTCCCTGTAGATTTCCGGAAACAGGATGTAATTCAAATCGCTAAAGTTGGCCTTGAAGCTTTCAGCGTTATCCGCTTCGTTTTCCAAATCAACTTCCTTGATGGTATAGGAACCGAATTCACGAATGAGTCGCCGTGGCTGGTACTGGGGGATGGTCCAGTTCAGAAAATGTCCGAGCCATCGAAGCAGAATGATATCCGTCTCCACGGTATCCCGGATACCCGGTTTGATCACCTTGAGGACGACAACTTTTCCGTCGAGGGTAACAGCCTTGTGAGTCTGCGCAATAGATGCCGATCCGAGAGGATACTCGTCAACTGAGATGAAGATATCTTCAAGTTTTCCCCGAAGATTATGTTCAATTATCTCCCGGATGCTTTCAAATGGGACTTGCGGGAGATTGTAGAGCAGGTTCTTCAGCTCGCTGGTAACCACTTTCGGGAGGATATCCTCCCTGAGCGAGAGGATTTGTCCGAGCTTGATATAGGTTGGGCCCAAAAGCTCAAGGCGCCGCCGAAGTTGCACGGGAAATGGCAGGTTTCGAAGCTCTCGTTTGACAAACGGACGTATCAGGAATGCTGTGAATCGTGACGGAAAAGAGCGAAGGCCTTTTTTTCGCTCCTTGGACAGTGAGCCGACATAGGCGATAATACCGCCCATGAACAAACCGGTTACATGCCGATGAATTTGAAAAAATCGCCGCACGACACCTTTGTAGGGTGCAAGAGGATCAAAGCCGGTTTTATTTACTGAACCGATCCGTTCCTCATCCTGCGAGTTTGAATGGTTCTCTGTATGGATATCGGTTTGGTTTTGTGCGTTGGTCATCCGGCTTCGTAACTATCGAAAGGAAAGTGCAAGATATCCGCAGACGGGCAGATTTGCAATTCTGCAAAGGGTTTAAATTATGACGCAACGCAAGGTTCATCCGGTATTATTTATCCGCCTTGTTTTTATCTTTTTTCATCCAGTTACGGCTGTACAACGGGATGAGTGAGCAGCAAAGAAAAATTTAATTTTTAACACGGGTGTATTGCAATCTTATGCATATCCGTTAAGTTTACAACTTTACACTGTCGCAATTACAGGTTTGACCCGATTCCCTTTAAGCATATGATTAAGCAATGAACAAGTTCAACAATTTCATTCGTACCTCGATGTTCGGAGGCCTGGTGGTATTGATGCCAATGCTGGTGTTTTTCCTGGTGGTTCGGTGGCTGTACCGTGTCATGACCGATATGATTTATCCGGTTACCTCGCTGCTGGTTGAGAAAACCCCGCTGCAGCAGCTGCTTGCAGACGTGATAGTTATTTCATCGATATTAATAGGCTGCTTTCTCATCGGCGTATTTGTGAAAACGCACATGGGGAACCTCATTTTCAGAGGTGTGGAAAATGCCACACTGCGTCATGCTCCGGGTTACAGTATGATCAAGGAGACGGTAATGATGTTTTTTGGGAGAAGCCGTTCCCCGTTTTCTGCGGTTGCTCTTGTCCGCCCTTTTTCCAGCGAAACGATGATGACGGCCTTTGTCACCGACGAGCATCCCGACGGAAGTTATACGGTTTTTATTCCCACGGCACCGAATCCAACCTCCGGAAATATCTATCATTTGCAGGGAGAACGCGTCCATGTTGTGGATGTGCCGGTTGATGAGGCCCTGCGCACCATCCTGAGCTGCGGCATCGGATCAACCAATATGGTTATCAAAACCGGAGAATTGAGAAAAAAAAGCCTGAATTTATAAGTTGACTTCCATTGACGTTATCAAGAGATTAGACCTGAACAGCTTGCATGAACAAACGTTTCAGTGTAACACAGGATGAGTCTGCATAAGAAAGCGCATAACAGGGATAGCGGGGAATATGCACTCTGGCTGAAGCCGGAGAGCGAGGTTTATGATATCCTGAAAAGGACCATAAACAGCCTGGCCGGCGAATATGACGCTCCTGAATTCGAACCGCACATAACAGTTGCAAGTGGTATCAACGGGTCAACCGACACTCTTCGCCGACAGCTGGAAAAAGCAACGGAAGGAAGTGAGCCGATGACCCTGTATCTGAAGGAGACGGATTTTGAGGATGTATTGTACCGGTCCATTTTTGTGCGCATCGCCCCCAATGATGCGCTGCTTGCATTGCGAGAACAATGCCTCAGAGAATTTCGACTGGAACACAATTCCTATATGCCGCATATAAGCCTGATGTACAAAAAATTGGACCCAGGCGAAAAGAAACAGATTATCGAACGGGTAGGAAAACGGTTTGACCTGGTCTTCATCCCGGATAAAATTCATCTGGTTCGGGTATCGGGTCCGCCCGAAACCTGGGAAGAGGTATTTCATGTACCCCTGGTGCCATGATGCCTCCCGCTTTTCCTTCATAATTTCCTGACAATCACTTTATATCCTGACTATGTAAATTATTTCATTTTTCTTCCAGGCTACCAATAACCCTTTTAATACTATTGCATTATGGCTGCTTATCAATTTTTCAAACAGGTAAATAAAAATTTCAACCGGGCAGCAGGGTACCTTTCCATCGAAAAAGGCCTGCTCGCACAGATCAAGGCGTGCAACAGCACTTATCATATATCGTTTCCACTGCGCAAAGACGACGGCAGTGTTGAGGTGATTCATGGCTGGCGTTCGGCGCACAGCGTCCACAAGATGCCAACAAAGGGTGGAATCCGCTATGCACTGGAAGTCAACGAGGACGAAGTAACGGCACTTGCGGCACTGATGACGTACAAGTGTGCGGTTGTTTCGGTGCCTTTTGGCGGGGCGAAGGGCGGCATCCGCATCAATCCGTCAAAATACTCCGCTGCCGAGATAGAGCGGGTAACCCGCCGTTATACCTTTGAGTTGATCAAGAAAAACTTTATTGGGCCGGGCCTTGATGTGCCGGCACCGGATTATGGGTCGTCCAGCAGAGAAATGGCATGGATTCTGGACACCTATCAGAGTATGGCCGATTCGGTCGACAGCGAGGGCTGTGTGACCGGCAAGCCGATTGAACAGGGTGGAATCAGTGGCCGGACAGAAGCTACCGGACGCGGCATTTATTTCGGCCTCAGAGAAGCCTGCGAGAATAAGGAAGACATGGAGGCGCTCGGACTGACAACCGGATTGGAGGGCAAGAAAGTCATTGTGCAGGGTCTTGGCAATGTGGGTTACTACTCCGCTCATTATCTAAGGGAGGCGGGAGCGGTCATCATCGGGGTTGCCGAAGTGCACGGAGGCATCTATGATGAGGAAGGTATTGATATTGAAAAGCTCCGTGAACACATCCGTGAAACAGGTTCGGTTCGTGAATATCCCGATGGCAGGTTCATCGAGGAATCGGCCAGCATGCTGGAAATGGAATGCGATATCCTCATCCCCGCAGCGCTTGAAAATCAGATCACCGCTGAAAATGCCGGAAGAGTGAACGCAAAGATCATTGGCGAGGGGGCTAACGGACCGCTTACAAGCGAGGCGGATCCCATCCTGCTGGAACGTAACATTCTGATTATCCCCGATATCTATCTGAATGCAGGCGGTGTGACGGTATCCTATTTCGAATGGATCAAGAACCTGTCGCACATCCGGTTTGGCCGCATGGACCGCCGATATGAGGAGAACGCCATGTCGCGGCTTCTCGATGCCATAGAGGGTCTGACCGGCGAGCAGTTCAGTGAACACGATGTTAAAAGGATAGAAAAGGGTCCGGAAGAGTGGGATATAGTGGATTCCGGTCTCGAAGACACCATGGTAATGGCGTATCATATGTTACACGAAACGGCCAGAAAACACAAGACAGACCTGCGGACGGCAGCCTATATCAGTGCGATCAAGAAAGTGGCCATATCGTATCAGCAAATGGGAATATTTCCTTAGGATGTCTGTGCTTTGAGAAAAAAGGGCTTTTTCATTGCCGTTCCGGAGAAATCCGGACGGCAATCATGGAGGTATTACCCAATGAACGGCGCCAGGTCAACAATATAGCCGGCGAATGCGGAGAGGCCCTTCTGGGTGACACGGTAGCGTGATTCGGTTTTGTTGTTATTAGTTGTTTTCTCAACGGAAACATAACCGGCATCCACAAGTTTTGTCAGATGAGTACTCAGGTTGCCATCGGTAGCATTAAGGGCTTTCTTCAGTTCATTAAAACTGATATCATCAACCCTTGTCAACACAGACATTAGTGCAAGCCGGATTCGCGAATGAATGAGATTATCCAGCTTGCGGTAGTCCAGTGAGATCGATTCAGTAGCCATATCTATGTGGTGGTTACTTATATCGGGAATAAGCGCAATACGAGAATATAAGCAAGGCACTCTCTATATAAAAGCGGGTAACGTACATCATCTGTAAATGCCCAGTACATGCTGGGTAATTAATGAAAATGAAAGCAAATATTTTTACCTGAGTTCGATTCTAAAATATCGCCAATTGACTGGAAAGCGCAGGATCATATTTTATAGCGGATTTTTTGGGAAGAACGAGTAAGCAGCCAGGCCGGCAAAGAATTTATTTCGGGGAATGTGCTTGTTCTTGCAGATCTGTTCCGGTGTAAATCAATAAATGAACTCCGGTGGATTCACCCATACAGTGGTTTTCCACAAAGATAGCCAGGGGCAGATTGGCCGCCTGCATGAACTCTACAAAACGATTGTAAGAAACCGTATTGGGAAAAAGATCTTTCATATGTACCTTAACGTAGTTGGTATAAAAGCCCTTCGTGGTCCGGAATCCACTGTGATGAAACAAAATCATTATGGTGATAACTTCGCTGGCACGCATTTTGGATGGCCTCTTGGCGGCGGGGCTGCCTAAAAAGATCGGGCCAAGGGCGTGTGTGAAGGCTTGACAAAAGTCATCAACGGTACAAAAGATTTCAGTGATTTTAAGGCAGGAAAGGTTAATGGAAAAGCAAGTTGTATTCTTATTAATATTCAACTTAATATAACTCTGCTTTGTGACTTTTCCGACTTATAATCTTATGAACTACAACTATTTACAACCTTTTTTACCAGATTTTATTAATTGAACTCAGGTTACAAATGAAACAGAGTCGAAAGGAATTTCTGAAAAGTGCGGGTTTGGCCGGAATCGGCTTGACCGGAGTCGGAGCATTGTCAAGTTGTGCTTCGTCACAAGCCGGTCCGATGGCCGGAACGGACTCCCCGGAGGAGTTGCAAAACGGCTACTACAAGCAGCAGTTCAATATGTCGGGATATGCCGCACCCGCCCTTGACCAGGTACGCATTGGTGTGATCGGTACTGGAAACCGCGGCCGCTCCAACACGGGAAGATTTGCCCGTATTGAAGGCGTTGAGATCAAGGCGCTTTGTGACCTGAAGGAACAGGCCGCACAGCAAGCCATTGATGAATTGAAGCAGAATGGATCAACGCATAATCCGGAAGTGTATGCCGGCAGTGAAGACGTGTGGAAGGAAATGTGTGACCGGGATGATATCGACCTTGTGATTATAAACACCCCCTGGCACCTCCATGCACCCCAGGCAATTTACGCAATGGAAAAAGGCAAGCATGTGGCGACGGAAATTCCGGCGGCTCAGACGCTTGAAGATTGCTGGATGCTGGTGGAAACTTCCGAGCGAACCCGCAAGCACTGCTTCCAGATGACCAATGTGTGTTATGGTTTCTTTGAAATGGTCACTTTGAATATGGCCAGGGCCGGATTTTTTGGGGAGGTGATCCACGGAGAAGGTGCTTATATCCACCAGTTGATCAGTAATAAATTTTCCCGTTCTCTGCATCAGGACTTATGGAGATTGCGTGAAAACGCAAGTCGAAACGGCAACTTGTATCCCCATCATGGACTGGGAACCATAGCACAGATCATGGAAATCAACCATGGCGAATCGATGGATTTTATGGTCTCGATTTCAAGCAATGATTTTATGATGCGCGACAAGGCCGAAGAACTGGCAGAAACCGATTCGTTTTTCGAGAAATTCACAGATAAGACGTTCCGGGGTAATATGAACACAAGCATCATCAAAACCAAAATGGGCCGGACCATCATGCTTCAGCACGATGTCACATCGCCACGGCCCTATTCCAGAATTCACAAGGTAAGTGGAACCAAAGCGATGGCAAGGGCGTACCCAACACCGCAAATCGGCAATGATTACCGGGAAGGCTGGTTTTCGGAAAGCAAGTTCAGGGAAGTTGAAGAGCAGTACACACCGGAGATCACAAAAAGAGTCGGAGAAATGGCTCGCAGGATGGGCGGCCACGGCGGAATGGACACGATGATGACGTGGCGTCTGATTGATTGTCTCCGGAATGGCATCCCACTCGACATGAATGTGTATGACGCCGCGCTTTGGAGCGCCATCATTCCTATGAGCGAATGGTCCGTTGCCAACGAGGGGCGGCCAGTTTCATTTCCCGACTTTACATCCGGATCATGGAAAACGAACAAACAGGGCATGGATATCCAGCTTGAAAAAGGTGGCACAACAAGGTTTGTCTGACACCCGTAATCGTTAATTATTGAAACGAAGAGTATAATTCAATGAAGAACAGCCGAAGAAACTTTCTTAAAATGAGCGGAATGGCCGGAATGGGCCTGGCCGGTATGAGCGTAATGGGTTCGAAGGGCAAGGACGACGGCAACCGCTTCCTGAAAAGTCACAGACAAGAGTTCAATATGAGGGGATATGCCGCTCCGGCACTGGATGTCGTCCGAATTGGTGTCGTGGGACTTGGTAATCGCGGGTCCGGAACCGTACGCAGGCTTGCAAGTGTGGAGGGTGTGGAAATCAGAGCATTGTGCGATGTCAGGCCCGAGATGGTAGATAGATCGGTTCAGGCGATATCAAGCTTTCACTCACCGGACACATACTCTGATGGCCCGGATGACTGGAAGCGCATGATGGAACGGGACGACCTGGATGTGATCGCCATTGTGACACCGTGGGATATTCATGCCGAGCAGGCGGTGTTTGCCATGGAACACGGTAAACATGTTTATATAGAGCTTCCTGCCGCCCAGACTATGGAGGAATGCTGGCAGCTGGTGGAGACATCCGAAAAAACACGGAAACACTGCATGCAGGTTTCACGATCGGCCCACCGGAATGATACCGCTTATATCCTGAAAATGGTGAGAAGCGGGGTTTTTGGGGATCTCATTCATGCCGAAGGACATTATATCCACGACCTGCTGATGTCGCACATTCTGAACAAGGAGATGTTCTATAGCATGTGGCGATTACGCGAGAATACCGGCCGTCAGGGCAACCTCTATCCTGCCCATGGATTCGTTCCGATAATTCAGATGATGGATATCAACTGCGGCGACAAGCTGGAGTATATGGTCTCGGTATCCAGCCGGGATTTCATGATGAAAGACAGGATTAAAGAACTGGCTGAAAGCGACTCATTCTTTGAAGAGTTTGCCGGCAAAGAAATGCGCGGAAATATCAATACTTCAATCATTAAAACCCACAAAGGGCGAACCATTATGCTTCAGCATGATGTAACAACGCCACGACCGGGAGCACGATTCAACCTCATCAGCGGGACAGAGGGCGTTTTCGCTGCCGGTCCGGACCGACTTGCCAAAAGCCATGACGGATGGGTTTCTCAAGAGGAGCTCGATGCTCTGATCAAAGAATACACGCCGAAATTAACGCAAAGATTTAACGAAGTTCGCCGGGAAGGGCAGCGTGATCCTGAAGCCAGGGGGTATGCCCAGGTTGATCCTCTGGACTGGCGGTTTGTTGACTGTATGCGGAACGGACTCCCGCTTGAAATGGATGTTTACGACGCGGCAACGTCTACGGCAATCATTCCATTGACGGAATGGTCCGTCGCCAACCGCTCCAACCCGGTATTGATTCCGGACTTCACATCCGGCGGCTGGAAGACCAACAAGCGCGGAATGGATGTCGATATCAAAGAAGGAGGAACTACGAGAATACTTTAAACTCTGCGGGAATCCAGCCGGTTCCGTGTTTTTATCCAGCAGATTGTTTCTGGCTACAATGATCTGTTTACGCAGGTATAATGCAGACTTTAGAAATAATTTTTGCATATTTGATTTGCTGTCTTTCCGAAGACGTAGAACAATTAGCATAAAGGACCACTCTAAATAATAGTACAGCCCGTATCGGGATGAATCAAACGGCATAAAATGCAACCGAAGAAAGGGATTCGAAAAAGAAGAAATTAATGCCAATTCATAATCCAGGCAGTAGATAATAATATTAAAAACCGTTTACAAGTATGTGCAAACATAATAATAACAATATATTCAGTGACGGAAGGCGTGGTTTCATCAAAAAAGCGACCGTTGTTTCAGCTGGTTTATTTGCTGGTGCCAGCTTTGCATATGCTGGTGGGAAAGACACGTTACGCGTAGGATTGATCGGCTGTGGTAGTCGCGGAACCGGAGCTGCCAGGAACTGTATTAATGCTGCAGAGAATGTAGAGCTGTATGCGATGGGTGATTTGTTTGCCGACCAGCTGGACTCATCAAGGAATATTCTCAGACAAGTGTTGGGGGAACGGTGTAATGTCCCAGACAACCGTAGTTTTTCCGGACTCGACGCATACAAGGATGTAATTCAATGTGATGTTGATCTTGTTTTGTTAGCAACCCCCCCCGCATTCCGTCCATCTCATTTTGAGGAGGCGGTTCGTCATAACCGGCATGTATTCATGGAAAAGCCGGTAGCCATAGATCCGGTTGGTGTCCGATCTATCCTCAAAACAGGAATAAGAGCAGAGGAGAAGGGCCTTTCCGTAATGTCAGGCTTGCAATACCGCAAGCAAGGTAACTATATCGAAGCCATCAGAAAAATCCATAACGGATATATTGGAAGGCTATTGGCTGCCCATGCCCAATATCATACGGGAACCGTATGGTATCATGAAAGAACTCCTGATATGACAGAGAAAGAGTGGCAGCTTCGGAACTGGTACTATTACAACTGGCTTTCAGGTGATTTTATCGTTGAACAGTTTGTGCACAACTTGGATGCCATCGCCTGGGTGACTGGTAGCATGCCGCTGGCTTGTACTGGTACCGGGGGAAGACAGGTGAGGATTGCACCAGAATTTGGCAATATATATGATCATTTCAGTGTACAGTATGAGTTTCCTGATGGATTGATGGTTTCGACAACATGCCGGCAGATGGACAGAACCTACAGAAATGTGAGCGATCGAATTGTCGGCAGTAATGCAACGGTCATGCTCTCGCCGGAACGTTCGGTTGTAACGTGGCCCTATGGCAAAGAACATCAAATTCCCCGCCCGGAGGGCGACAGCGCCTATGTTATTCAAAAGAAGATACTCATAGACAGTATTAGGAACGACAAACCGGTAAATGAAGCAAAGATTGTGGCTGAATCTACGCTAATGGCCGTCATGGGACGTGAATCGGCTTACACCGGACAACAGATAACCTGGGAGCAGATTCGGGATTCTGGTTTGGAACTATTTCCACAGAAACTGGATCTGGACAATCCGATTCATGACCCGATAGCGATGCCTGGTATTACACAGCTGGATCGAAGGCGCTTGTAAGGGTTGAATTTTCTTTGTAAGCTTAAATCTTGTTCAGCACTGCAAAATGCTTCAGAGTGAAATCTAAAAACACGCGCACCAAGTTATACAGGAAGCCTGGATCAGGCCCTTCCGGAACTGTTACCGGTAAAAAACTGCCCAGAAAGACAGGAGCTCAGCGAAGGTTGGCGATGTCGCTGCTCGCGGAGCTTTATGAACATTATCCGAATCCGCATTGTGCACTGAACTTCACAAATCCATTTGAATTACTGGTCGCGACCATCCTGAGCGCCCAGTGCACGGATGTTAGGGTGAATATTGTAACAGAGGATCTGTTCCGCACCTGGCCCGACCCGCAGGCTATGGCCGAAGCGCCTCTTCCGGAGATTGAGGAGGCAATACGCACAACCGGTTTCTATCGAAACAAAGCCAAAGCGATAAAGCAATCCGCGCAGAAAATCATGGACGAGTTCGGTGGAGAGGTGCCGCAGACAATGGAAGAGTTGCTTTCGTTGCGCGGTGCGGCGCGGAAAACGGCGAACGTGGTGCTTGGAAATGCGTTCGGCATCAACGGCGGCGTAGTGGTGGACACGCATGTCAAGCGGCTGACCAATCGGTTCGGACTCACAAAGCACCAGGATCCGGTTAAAATTGAGCGCGATCTTATGGCGCTGTTTCCACGGCAGGAATGGACCAATCTGTCGCATCTTCTCATAGCGCACGGTCGGGCGGTTTGTAAGGCACGATTTTCTGCTCCTCCCGGGCATCCTGTGTGCGAAAAATATGGCATTCATTGCACATGTAACAAATTGCGAAAATGAAAAACAGCAGCAATGGCGGAAATAGCGGCTATGACAGCAATAGCGGCCAGTCCGGCGGTAACCGTAACGATAAAAAAAGTGAGAATCACAAGCGTATGGAGAAGCTTCTGGTCAGCGATATGGATATGAAGCTTCCGCCAATCCGGTCGGATGTTGAGATGATCCCGGTCACCCATGAGGAAAAGGAGCTTATCTACTTCCATGACCCGCAGGGATATCTGCCCGGACCGATTGCCCTTGACCGGCAAATTGCATCCCTGCTGCCCATGTTTAACGGCAACTTCTCGGTGCGGGACATATGCAGTGATCTCAGGCAGTACGGCAGCGAGGTGGACGAAGTGGAGCTGATGGCCTTTGTTAGGCAGCTGGATGAGGCGCTGCTGCTGCTTTCGCCATGGTTCCGGGAATGCAAAAACCAGATAGAGGAAAAATTTGAGCTGAATGAGGTGCGTCCGGCTGTCTGTGCCGGTCAATCCTATCCTCAGACAGAAGATGAGATCAGGGTGATGCTGGATGCGGCATTTTCACAAAACGGGAATGACGGGGTTGACCTGAACGGAAAGGAAGGCCGTATAAAGGCCCTTTATGCTCCGCACATTGACCTCAGGGTCGGGCTTTCTTCCTACGTTCCGGCATTTCGTCCATTGGCGGACCTCCGGCCCAAACGGGTTGTATTACTGGCTACCTCGCATTATTCCGGATCCTATTATCCGCTTTATGACGGAAAGCCGTTCATCGCCACGCGTAAAAGCTTTGAAACACCGCTGGGGATCACTCAAACTGACCGGAAATTCCTCGATATTCTGGAGGCAAACTCGGAGGAGTCCGGATGCACCTTTGCAGACCGTGCACACCGCAATGAGCACAGCATCGAACTGCACCTGATCTTTCTTCAATACCTTTGGTCCCATACTTTTACAGTGGTACCGATACTGGTCGGGCCGCTGGAGGAGTTGTTTTACAAGGAGGACGGTGATACCGGCAAAAAGGTTGACGCCATGGCCTCGCTGCTGAGTGATCATTTCGGTGGCGATCCCGATACCATTTTTGTGATATCGGGGGACCTTGCGCATGTAGGTAAAAAGTTCGGTGATCCGGAACCTGCATCATCCATGTTTGACGAGATCCGGTCGTTCGACCGGGAATTCCTGGATTTTGCCGTCAGCGGAAAAACCCGCGGGATGCTCCAGTTGATGAAGCGGGACTTGGACCCCTACCGGATTTGCGGTTTTCCCCCGCTATATACGGCCATGCGGGCACTTTTTGATGTAAGAGGCAGGGTTACCAGTTATGATCTGTGGGATGAAAGCGACCGGGAAAGTGCGGTCACGTTTGGTTCTGTTCTATTTCAAGAACTTCCCAGAGAGCACTAATCAGTGTTTTTTTATTGACGGGCTTGCTGAAATAGTTTTGGATCAAGTCCTCAATCCCGTAATCCCGGAAACTGTGAACATCGTGACCGCTGAATACAAAAACGGGCACTGTTTCATAACCGGATATGTTTCGGATATCGCGAATCAATTCTGCTCCGTCACCCTCCTTGCGCAGGTTCAGGTCCACAATGATCACGTCAAAAGAAGTTGATTTGACGAGATCAAGTGCTTCATCGGGATCATCTGCCGTGGTCAGCTGGAAAGGCTCCTTCTTGAAAAACAGTTTTACCAGTGTTTGGTTTGCTGTATCATCTTCGACGTATAGGATCTGTTTTGTCTGCATCACAATGTGGGTTATTGACAGAAAGAGGGTATTCAGTTCCCCGGGCGCTCTAAAATATCCATTTTTTCCGCAAAATAAGAACAAAAATCTCGCATGTCCCCTGCGATGTGCTTGTCATCGATGGAACGCTCCAGAGTATCGGCCATGGTCTTGAGTGTTTCGTAGAAGAAAATCTTCATCTCGTCTCTGCTCATATCCCTTGTCCAGAGATCCAGCCGCAGCGTATCCTTGTTATTGTGATCCCAAAGGGCGAGCAGCATAGCCCGGACCGGCATTTCGGAAGCGCTGGTGTCATCAGCATCCCAGATAATATTCTCGGGGATATTTTTATCATCAAGCGAAACGTTAATCCGTATTTCTTTTTTCTTCATGGTTCTGTAGCCTGTTTGAGTCTTGATTATGAGTTTATCGGGGTGGAGCTAACTGCAGTAACGGTCAAGTTTTTCAATCACCGTGTCCATGTCATCGGGTATTTCGGAGGTGAACTGAAACCAGTCACCCAGGGTGGGGTGTTCGAAGCCGAGCGTGCGTGCGTGGAGGCACTGGCGTCCCAGCAGAGAAAAAATATTCTGGAACATGGTTTTTCTGCTGCCGGTATTGGGGCCGTATCGGACGGTATCTCCGCCATAAACGGGATCGCCAAGCACGGGGTGCCTCATCCAAGAAAAATGAACCCGGATCTGATGCGTGCGACCGGTTTCAAGGGTAACATCCAGCAAAGCTAGATGGTCGTAGCGCTGGAGCACGTGATAATGGGTAACGGCATTTTTGCCTTTGCCGGGATCAAGGACAGCCATTTTTTTCCGGTCAGAAGGGTCGCGGCCTATCGGCTGGTTGATGGTGCCATCATCCTTCTGCGGCATTCCCCAGATGACTGTGCGGTAGGTACGCTCCACGCTTTTTTCTGCAAATTGCTTCGAAAGATGATGGTGCGCGTGATCGTTTTTTGCAACAACAAGGAGCCCGCTGGTGCCCTTGTCCAGCCGGTGTACGATACCGGGACGCAGCAGCTCCTGCTTGTCATTTACCGAGGAGAGCTGACGGGTATGGTAAAGCAGGGCATTGACGAGCGTGCCGCTCCAGTTGCCATACGAGGGGTGAACCACCATTCCCGGAGGTTTGTCGACGACAATCAGGTCGTCATCCTCATGGATGATATCGAGCGGTATATCTTCGGCCCGGGCTTCCGGCGGCGGCGCTTTTGGAATGATGATGACAATTTCATCACCCGGCTGCACACGGTATGATGCTTTTTCCAGCAGTCCGTTGACCCTCACCCATCCATTGCGGATGCCCTCCTGGACCTTGTTCCGGGTTGCATTCTGGATGAATTGGGTGATGTATTTATCCAGGCGCATCTGTTCGTGATGCCCTTCAGGCACATCAAGATCATACCGGGTGAACTCCTCCCGGTCATCATCATAGAGTTGATCCTGTGCAGGTATATTTGACATCAGCAGAGATTAGCAGAGATAAAAGGAATTCAGCATAAAATAATTAAAAAACAGGTGTAAGGATTGAGGGAATAGCTGCTCTTATCAGTAACTATTTGTTGAGAGTGGCGCATCAGGGTTTCTGGTGGCTAAGCAGGATTCGGCGGATGACTCCATTCGCCTTATGCCACAGAAATGAGACGGTGCGCATCCTCCCAACTCCGGGGCATATGGAGCCATGTGGTCCGGTTGGTTTGCCGGCAAGTCAGTGCTTTTGTATTGAAGGACGCTTTCTGCCGGTTCGTCCCCTGTTCTTTGAAAAAGCAGCGGACAGAGAAGAGGAAAAACGGGGTGAACGGAAAACGTGAGGCAGTGTTTCGGAGATATGGTCCACACCAATAATCTGCAGACCCTGTTTTACTTTTTCCGGGATCTCCTCCAGGTCGGGTATGTTTTCTCTGGGGATGATCACTTTCGTGATCTCCTTGCGCTGTGCTGCAAGAAGTTTTTCATTGAGTCCGCCGATGGCATATATTTCGCCGCGAAGGGTAAGTTCGCCGGTAACGGCCACATCATGGCGAACCGCAGTATCGGTCAGCAGGGAAATCATGGCCAGGGCAATACCCATTCCGGCGCTTGGTCCGTCTTTTGGAATAGCACCTTCGGGTATATGCACATGGATCTCGTTCTTCTCAAAGAAATCCTCAGGCAGATTGAAATCAGATGTATGTGAGCGAATGTAGGTGAGAGCGGCCTGGGCCGATTCTTTCATTACTTCTCCAAGCTGTCCGGTAAGAAGAAGCTTGTTTTTGCCGAACATCCGTGCCACATCCAGATTCAGTATACTGCCGCCGGTGCTGGTCCAGGCAAGGCCATTGACGCTGCCGACCTTGTCTTTCTTTTCAAGGTCGCGGTCTTTGAACTTCTCCACACCAAGCAAATCACGGACCCGCTTCGGATTAATGGTGATACGCGAGACACGTTTGCCATCTTTCTGATCCTGAACCACTTTTTTTGCCACTTTTCGGCAAAGGGAGGCCAGGTTTTGCTCCAGTACGCGCACTCCGGCTTCGGCGGTGTATCGCTGGATGACCAGTCGGATGGCCTCGTCCTTGAAATGAACACGTGAAGGAACAAGACCGTGTGATTTCAGCAATTTTGGAAGGAGATGCCGCTTTGCAATCTCTATTTTGTCATGCTCAAGATAGCCGTGCAGCGGTATGACCTCCATTCTGTCAAGAAGAGCCGGCTGAATATGACTTGCCACGTTGGCCGTCGTGATGAACATCACCTGCGAAAGATCGAAGTCAAGATCCATGTAGTGATCGTTGAAGGTGTCGTTCTGTTCCGGATCCAGCACCTCAAGAACGGCAGATGACGGATCCCCGCGCATGTCGTGTCCAAGCTTATCGATTTCATCCAGAATAATTACCGGGTTCATGGTGCCGGCTTTTTTAATTGCCTGAATGATGCGTCCAGGCATGGAGCCGATATAGGTTTTGCGATGTCCGCGTATTTCGGCCTCATCGCTGATGCCGCCCAGGGAAATCCGAACCATCTTCCGGTTCATTGCATCGGCTATGGATTTGGCGAGACTGGTCTTCCCTGTGCCCGGAGGACCGACAAAGCAGAGGATCTGGCCTCTGATCTTTTTGACCAGGTTCAGGACAGCGATATACTCAAGTATACGCTCTTTGGGTTTTTCAAGTCCGAAATGATCCTTTTCAAGGGCTTCTTCCACAGCTTTGATCTCAAGATGGTCATCGGAATAGGTGCCCCACGGCATGGCAAGTATCCAGTCCAGATAGTTGCGGGAGACGCTGTGCTCGGGCGACATGACTGGCGTTTTCCGCAGCCTGTCCAGCTCCTCCATTGCTTTGGCGCGGGCAGCTTGAGGGATTGGCCGGATTTCCAGGTTCTCCTTTATTTTTGCAAGCTCGGGATCGGAGAAGCCCTCGTCGTCCAGTTCCTCCTGAAGCACCTTGATTTGCTCCTGGATGTAAAAACGGCGCTGGGTTTCCTGGATTTCATCCTGGACTTTCTCGTTGATCTCGTTGGAAACGGCAAGCAGCTCCAACTCGCCAGTCAGATGAGTGAGAACCTTGCGGTACTGCCGGCTCAGATCGGTCTCTTCCAGCAGCTGTTGTTTTTCCAAAATGTCAAGGTCCAGATACGATGCGATGAAGTAGAGCAGGTTCTGAGGATTGTAGTTCTGCTCAAAGCCCAGCAGCACTTCTTCGGGCAGCTCCTGGTTAAGCAGCACGAGTTTTTCGAATCCCTCCTTGGTTTTCCTGATCAGCGCCTTCAATCGCGGGGTCATCCGAATTTTTCGCGGCTCTTCGATCTTGAGGGTTGCCTCGAAATAGGGATCAGACTGTTCAAAACGGACCACTTCGGCAAGGCGGATACCGCTGATAAGCACTTTCAGCAGATCATTCGGAAGGTGCAGCACCTGCACAACCTGAGCAAGCGTACCTTTTCTGTGAATTTCCGAAGGTTTTGGATTGTCATTGTCCGGTTCCTGCTGAGCGCACAAAAGCACATACTTGTCCTTTTCCACCGCCGCATTGACAGCAGCTATGGTGGTTGAGCGCCCGACAAGTATCGGGAACATGGTGTTGGGAAATATGACGGTATCCCTCAGTGGAATGACCGGCACACGGTCCGGAGCGTCAATAATATGTTGATTTTGGAGATGTTGCATCTGTTTTTTCATTGCAAGGCAAAATAGCCATTTTCCTGCCAAATCCGCAGTGTAAGCATTTACTTTTTTCCTTGTCTGTATAGAAGCAACCCGGTGTTGCCAACTTGAACCAGGAGGATTCCACAAGAATGAAAAATAGTCCTATCTTTGCAAAGCGGATGAAGCTTGTAAATACCGATATAATCGAACGTAAAGGCGCTGTGATAAAAAGCCTGTACATCAAAAACTATGCGCTGATCGATGAACTGGAGGTCACATTCGGGACCGGCCTGAATATTCTTACAGGCCAGACCGGAGCCGGAAAATCCATCATCATCGGGGCGCTGAATGCCGTTCTGGGTGAACGCGCGGATACAGAAACGGTCAGACAGGGTGCGAGCAAAGCCGTCGTAGAGGCGGTTATACGGACCGGGGCCACTCCGGACCCTGTAGTGAGCCGGCTTCTTGGCGAGGTTGAGGTGGAGGGTTTTAACGGTCAGCAAGACGGTGCATATAATGGCGAGATCATCCTCCGCCGGGAGATCCGTCCCGCCGGCAGCCGTGCATTTATCAACGACACACCTGTGAATATTTCGGTTCTACGGGAGGCCGGTGACCGGCTGGTGGATCTGCATGGCCAGCATGATCACCAGTTGCTGCTGAAACAGGACCATCACCGCGAGGTGATTGACGCGTTGCCGCAAGTGAATCCGCACAGGTTGGCTTATGATGAAGCCTACCGTCAGGTGATCAGGTTGCGAAAAGAGCGCGATGCGCTGACCAGGCAGGAGCGTGAACTGAATGAAAAAATGGAACTTCACCGGTTTCAGTTAACAGAGCTTGAGACGGCCGAGCTGGACGAAGAAGCCTTTGAAGAGATGGAGGCTGAGATGAAACGGCTCGACCATGCCGAGGAGCTGGACCAGAAAGCGGGCCTGATCGGAGAACTGGGATCCGGGGGCGAGCGCAGCCTTATGGACCTCCTGTTGCTGATCGAAGATGCCCTGGGCGATATCGCCGAAATCGAGGACGAGTTTCGGACTTACTCTGAAGAGCTCAGGACAGCACGGGTCAGTTTTCAGGAGCTCCTTTCTCATACCGAACGATACCGGTCGCGGATTGAGTTCAACCCTGAGCGCCTGGAAGAGCTGCGCAGGAAGCAGGCTGAAAAACGCCGCCTTGAAAAAAAATACGGCCGTCTATTGCCGGATTTGATCCAATTCCGCCGGGAGCTTGAGGAGTCGGTTAATCTGGCGGAAAACTTCGACCTGGAGCTTGAGAAGAAGGATAAAGAGCTTGCTTCGGCACTTAAGCTGCTGCAGGAAAAGGCAACAGCGCTGCACGAAGTGCGGATGCGGTCGGGGAGCGGATTGAGTGTTCATATCTCCGAGGCACTGAAAAAACTGGGAATTCCCAACAACCTGTTCGAGACGCGCGTTGACTGGCGCCGGGATGAAAGCGGATGGATCGAGACAGATGGCGGGCGAGTGGCGTGCCATGCCGACGGTCCGGATGACGTGGTGTTCTTCATCAGCACCAACAGGGGCGAGTCACCCAAACCTTTGGCGCGCATAGCATCGGGCGGGGAAATATCGCGGGTGATGCTGGCCATGAAATCGGTCATAGCCCGGGAGCAGCGTCTGCCGGTCATGATTTTCGATGAAATTGATACCGGCATCGGCGGAGCGGTTGCCGAGCAGGTAGGCCGAACGATGCACGATCTGGCTGAACACTGCCAGATCATTGCAATTACGCACCAGCCGCAGATTGCAGGACAGGCGGACTTTCACTATATGGTTGAAAAGCAGGAATCGGGCGATCGAACGGTGACCTACATCCACAAATTGGACGAGGAGGCGCATATCAGGCAGATTGCCTCACTGATGAGCGGTGCGGATGTAAGTGACCATGCTGTGGCCAGTGCGCGCGAAATGGTTCAGAAAGCACGCAGCCGGAGAAAGGCCGGATAAGTTAAAAACATGCTGCATTGAAACAGGATCCCCAAAAAGTGACACAGGATATCACAGATAAATTTGAGTATCAGGGAATACCGGTAGCTTATCACAAGATCGGGAGCGGACCGCCGCTGCTGATTCTGCACGGCTGGGGAAGCAGTTCCAGGGTGATGCTTCCGGCGGCGCGGATGCTGTCAGATATCCGCACCTGTTATATCCCCGACCTTCCAGGTTTCGGAGAGTCGCCTCCTCCTGATAAAGCCTGGACTGTTGGTGATTACGCCGGACTTGCCCGGGCCTTTGGCAAAGAGATCATTGGAGGTCCGACAGACGTGCTTGCGCATTCGTTTGGAGGTCGCATGACACTCAAATGGGCGGCAGGCACCGGCGATGTGAACGGCGCCGGCAACGGCACGGCTGGCAGTGGCACTGATGCGGAGGCTTCGGGCAAAGAATCATCGATTGCGGGTCAGGAGGAGCTGAAGAAAATCATCATCACGGGCGGCGCCGGAATGAAACCTGAAAGAAGTTTTTCCTATTACAGGCGCCGGGTCATTGCCATGCTGTTGAAAGCTCCATTCTTCATATTACCAGGAACTATGAAAGAAAAAGCAATGCAATGGCTTCGCGGTACGGCTGTCTGGAAGTCGCTGGGTTCATCAGATTATCAGAAGCTTGATGGTGTAATGAGGGAGACGTTTGTCAAGTCGGTGTCGGAACATCTCGAGTACTGCCTGCCGCACATATCACAAGAGGTGTTACTTCTTTGGGGCAAAGAGGATGAGGCTACACCCTGGTATCAGGCTGAGCGCATGGAGAGAGGATTGAAAAACGGTGCGCTGGTCGGTATCGACCGGGCGGGCCATTATGCGTTTTTGGATCAGCCGGACCGGTTTCAGCGCATTGTGCGTGCTTATCTCAAAGCTTGATCGTGGCGCCGAATATGAGTGGCAGTGGAAATGAATGCGGCTCCTAACGAAGGCCACAGGATGACTGCAGGGCAGGCATTACAACGCCGTGCTTAATGACTTTACAAAACAACTCTTTTTAGAGGAACGCCGCCCGAAAATCACTCCAGGTGAATTCGCTTCCTTCGGCGGCATCGCTCCATGACGCAATTGCCCAGTTTCCGAATTCATCACGTGAGATAAACAGGCGAATCCGGCCCTCTGCCTCGACGGGAAGGCCCTGTCGGTTGTGCTGCACCTTGATCCGGTAGTCGGCATCAAATTGCTCCTCATCCTGCGAAATTTGGACAAAGCGGCGGTTCTCCAACTGCAGTTCATGTCCGCTCAAGCCCTCCGCCTCGGCGCGCATGTTGTTGAAATAGACCTCCTCCTCTGTAAACCCCCAACCCTGCCAGATATCGGGGTTGCTGCTTTGAGCAACCGAGGAGGGTTCATAGACGAAACTCTCGGTCAGACAGCGGCGGTAGTTATCCACATTCAGTGCCCTGACGGCGTTCTGCAGATTCTGGATGACGTCCTGGGGCCGGTCTGGCTGAATAAAGACCGGTACGGTGGTGGTTCCAGGATCCTCCGGATCCCGGGTTTCGAACAGGCTGCAGGATGCGATCAGAAGCAGGAGAGAGAAAACAGACAGTAGCAGCGGAATCAGAGGGAACCGGCAAATGCCACGCAACCGGCGGATACCATTAAGTCGGGTGACGCAATGCTTGCGGCAAGCACATTGCAACCGGAGAACACCAGATGTTCTGTGCTTTGGCCGCATTCCGGAAAGGAGCAAGAGCGTTGACATGGTTACCTGACTGTTCGTTGCGGTCCGATGGTTGTCTGTTGACTGTAAGCACGTTGATCGTGGAATTGTGACAGTGACACCAACAAAGATAACGTGCAGGATAAAATAAACGACATAATTATTGATTATTCCTGTGGCAGCAGCATTATGATGGCAGCGGTTTTTTTTGGTCGCAGTTTTTTTGGGGACTTAAAAAGCGGGGAATAGCGGTTTTTGCAGATCGTCATTTCAAATCAATCGTGCGGTTGACATCCCGGCACATCCGGTCGTGGAAAATAGTCAAAAAGATCATACCCAACATGCAGTTGAGGAAACTTCAGGGTGTGATGGAGCAGAGAGATACCCCAGTTTTGCATCGGGCAGCCGGAGGTGGAATCTTGCCGGACCTGCGAAAATCCGTAGAGCGGGTCGTCGATCACCGGGTGTCCCCATTCGCGCAGATGGAGCCTGATCTGATGTGTGCGTCCGGTCTGCGGTCTGCACCTGACCAGGGCGGCACTGCTTCCGGATTCATGCTCACCGCGAATCAGGACGTCAAAACTCGTAGATGAGGCTTTGCCATTCAAAGCACATTCGAAAATATAGCCGTCCTTTCTCCGGATGGGCTTTTCGATGGTGATCCGGTCCACGCCTGGGGTTCCGGAAACAACAGCCAGGTATGTTTTTTCCACATTTCCATCAGCAAAAGCCTGCCTGACTTTTTTGGAAAAAGAATTGCTGCGTCCGAAAAGTATCAGTCCGGATGTGACGGAGTCAAGACGGTGAAGCACTCTAGTTCGACCCGGAACAATCACGCGATTCTGGGCATTATCGTGATTGATGATACCAGCGCGGCCGGGGTCACTAGCGTGGTTGGTGTCACTAGCGCGGCTGGTGTCACTAGCGTGGTTGGTGTCACTAGCGCGGCCGGGGCCCCCGATCCGGCCGGGGCTCTCAATCCGAACAGGGTCTCCAGTCCGGTCGGAGTTGCCGGTATGTGCGGTGAGTTCGTGGAGAATGGATGTCAGGGTGTTCCTGTTGTATCGTCCGCCGGGGTGGACCGGCAGCGGGGCGGGCTTGTATACCAGCAGGTAGTCCTCCGTATCTTCCAGGATGGCGACTTCATCCGGCACGGAGGGTTCCGTCTGAGCCGGTGTAAAAAAAGTAAGCGGCGGATCGGGCCGCAACCGCATTCCAGGCTGCAGGACCGCATCACCCTGAACAATCCGGCCATCGTTCAGCCTCTCCAACCACCCGGATCGCGACCGGAATGGAAACCGGTGCATGAGAAAATCTCCGATCTCCATATCTACCTCTCCCTGCTGCACCCGGCATGTCAGATGCCGCGCATAGGGCGGAACGATCCGGACATTGCGAAATGGTGCAACGGCATGGGGTATGATAGATGGAATGGCCTTCGTCATCGGATTGGTATTAATGGCAGTGCGGGTCTGAATGAACGGGCAAGGGAACTCGAACCGGCGGCACCGGCAAGAAATTTCAGGTGTTTGTCAGGCAGAACGCTCCTTGAAGGATTTGTCAAAGTAGTGGTACCATCGCCGAAACGGGGCATACGCCTTTTCCGGGTCAAACGGGCGTTTACGCGGATGCTGGCGGCACGCTTCGCTGCAGGACCCCTCCATCAACTCCGCTCCTTTCTCAGAACAGATAAAAAACCGGTTGCACTCCATATTGGCACAGTTGATGTAGGTGTCGCAAGGTTCGCCGGTGATATCGCAATAGCTGATCGGTTCCTCATCGGCCGGGTTGACCGGCACCAACAGCCGGTCATCAAACACAAAACATTTGCCCCGGAAATGGCGTCCACCCTCCTCGCGCGCATAGTTGAGGATGCCGCCGTGCAGCTGGTTCACATCCCCATAGCCCCGCTTTTTCATGAAAACCGAGAACTTTTCACAGCGAATGCCGCCGGTGCAGTACATCAGCACCTTCTTGTTTTTGTCGATGCCGGACTCGTCCAGCCACTTCGGGAAATCATAGAAATTCTCGACATCCGGCCGCAATGCCCCTTCAAAATGGCCGATACGCGACTCGTAGTTGTTGCGCACATCGATCATCACATAGTCCTCGCCGGATTCCATTACGCGCCGCCATTCATCAGGCCGGAGCCGGTTGCCGCCATCACGATTCGGGTCGAGCTGCTCATTCACCCGAAGTGTCACAATTTCCGGACGAAGTTTCACACTCAGCCGGGCGAAGGGAATGCGATCGCAGGGATCCTCCTTGAATTCGGTGCCGCCGAATCCATCCAGGGAGCGAAGCGCCTTTTTGTACTCTTCGATGCGGCTGTTCGTCCCGGCCAGCGTACCGTTGATCCCCTCTGTCGAGACATACACACGTCCCATCAGCTCCAGTCGGCGGCAAAGGTGGCGGTGATCTTCCATCCACGCTGCCGGGTCTGCAATCGGGGCGAAGTTGTAGTACAGGATGACGCGATACGGTTGTGAAATCATTTGCTCTGACATGCGTTTGATCCGGCAGTAATTTGTTTCGCTGTACGATAATGGTAAATTTAGAAAACGCTTCAATACGGTTTATCATATATGTCTCGATTTACACATTACCTATCAACCCGGTTGCCGGTCTGTCTGCTTCTGGTCTGTCTGCTGCACCTGGGCTGCCCGATACTGCCGGGCCGGCTGGTTGCCGGGTCGGTTTTTCCGGTGCCGGCAGCAGCGACAGAAAATAAGGCGGATTCCGAACCGATCAAATGCCTGACGCCCTGGATTATGCTGCATGGGGAAGATCCTGCGCTGGTGGAGCCGCACATCCGTAAAAAAATCGAAGGAATCCCCTACTTTGATCAACAATCGGCGGAAACGTATCTGTCAGCCTCGGGCAGATTTCGACTGATGTTCTATCGTGAGGGATTCCACGCTATTCCCGCTGCCGACGAAAACAACTCCGGCATCCCGGACTACATAGAGCGGGCAGCGGAATATGCGGACTATTCGTGGCAGCGGCAAGTTGCAGATATCGGCTTTGTGGATCCGACCGCTCAAGAACCGCTCAAAATTGAATTCCGGAACATCGGGCCCGATTATTATGGCTTAGCGATCCACGACGGCGAAACCACGCGCATTGTGGTCCACAATACCTTCCTCAATTTCCCGCCCAACGATGACCCCGAGGGCAGCCAGCTGGGCGCACTCAAGGTAACCATTGCCCACGAGCTCAAGCATTCCATCCAGTTTGCCACCAACCGCTGGCAGGGCGATGCCGGCAGCTGGCACTGGATTGAGATGGACGCGACGATGATGGAAAACATCGTCTATCCGCAGGTCAATGACTACTACCACTATATTCGCGGCACAGCGGGGATTTTCGGCAATCCGCGCAGATCCACCCCGGTAGCATACAGCCACGTGACCTGGTCGCTGTTCTTTGCCGAGCATCTGGGTATGGATTATTGGGTGGATGTGTGGGAGGAGGTGCGTCGCGAGCCGCTGTTACCGATGGTCCGCGCCATGCGGCAGGCTCTCGGAAGCGATCCTGACCTGGGCGCTGACCGCTTCCGCGAACTGTTCGTCCGAAGCCACCTCTGGCACGCCACCTCGGGTGGACGCACGGTGGATGGGTACGGCTTTGCCGAGTCGACGGCCTATCCGGACGCCGCCGTTGAGCCGGTCGCGACCCCGGTACCCGACCCGCACATGGATACCGGTCAGCTTTCCACGCTGTCGGCCGCCTACCGGATGTTCTATCCGGGACCGGTACAGATCGGGCAGATCTCGGTTACGGCAGTCCATGATCCCGGAAATTTTGGAATGGGCGTGTTGGCTTACAAGCGTGACGGCACCGTGAGGGAGTGGATTCCGGCCACCGATCCGGGAGGATTCACCCTGGCCGCTTCCCCCTTTTCCGTGGCGGATGCGGACTCTTTTCTGCTGGTCGTGGCCAATGCCGACAGGAACAGCCCGGCATCCTACCAGCTGGATGTGACCATTGAGAGCATCCCGGCCGTGGTTGTGCTGGAGCAGAATTATCCCAATCCGTTTACCGAAGCCGCGGGGAATCCCGGAACCACCATCACATTCAGTGTTCCGGAACGCGAATATGTGCGCCTTACCGTGTACGATGCAACCGGCAGAAAAGTAGCGCTGTTGATGGATGGTGAAGCGGATCCGGGACGGTATTCGTTTCCGTTCGATGCGAAAGGGTTGGCCTCCGGCGTTTACATATATCGGCTGCGTGCCGGGGGCACGCAAAAGACCGGCAAAATGACGTTTCTGCGTTGATGCGAAGAAATGCCTGAAACCGGCAGTCATTCGGGTGTAAGAGTCTGGTTTTCTCAGTATTTTGAACAAATGGCAACAAGCATTCCCCATCCTGCTTTTCTGAAGATCCTTCTGGCCTTTCTGGTCGTTGCGGGTGGATCAGGGGTGCGTGCGGCCATGGCCGACGTCCCCGAGGTGTCCGGCGACAGTGTCATCCGCTGTTTCACACCGTACCTGACCGGGCACGACCTCTCGCCGGATCCGCTCCATGCCCCGGATCCGCATTACCAGCTTCATCCGGCTCCGCAACTTCATCCCGGGGCGACCCCGCAGCTCCTTCCAGGCGCGTACCAGCACTTTCAGGCCCCATCCACCCGGGACTCGCATGACCCGGAAACCAGCGCAATTCTTTCCGTGGCGGACACCAATGAGGTGCACGCCTACGTATCGGAATCGGGACGCTTCCGTCTGCTCTACACCACCGAGGGCCCCGACAGCGTCTGGACCAAAGAGACCGGTATCGGCGAGCCGGGCGTGCCGGACTACATCGTGCTGGCGGCGCAATACGCCGACTCATCCTACCGCTACCAGGTGGAGCAGCTCGGATACACCGATCCGCTGGATAACGCGCGCTGCAATCCGGCCATCGGCCCGCAGCTCGACGTTGTTTTCGGGGATATTCAAGAGGTGAATGGAAGTAAAGTCTATGGCTATTTCGATCCGCAGACCCCTTCGCGGTTTTTCGTGAACAGCACGTTTTCCGATCCGGACTTCCAGCGCAACGACGATGACGACAAGATCCTGGGCGCGCTCAAGGTCACCATCGCCCATGAACTGAAGCATGTGATCCAATATGCCACCAACTGCTTCAGCGGCAACCATATAAATTACCACTGGACGGAAATGGACGCCACCATGATGGAGAACGTTGTCTTTCCCGAAGTAAACGACTACTACAATTACATTCGCGGTGATGCCGGCATCTTCAGCAATCCACATACCCGTTTCCCGCGGGCTTACAGCCACGTCACCTTTATGCTGTATTATCACGAGGACTTCGGCCCCGGTTTCTGGGTGGATGTGTGGGATGTAATCGGCGAGGAGTTCCTCTCCGGCCGGAATATCCCCATGCTTGAAGCGATGGAGCGGGTCATCGAAGAGTACCGGGGCAGCCAGATTGCGGGCGTGTACGGAACGGGCGGTGCCTATGGAACAGGGGACGTGCACGGATCAGCGGTTGCCGGAATGGGGGCTTCCACCGGCGCGCTCCCGGATCTTGAGCAGTCGCTGCTGCGCAACTATCTCTGGCATCTGGCATCGGGCGACCGCTCCCTGTACAGCTACGGTTTCTCGGAACGCTGGAAATATCCCGACGCTCAGCTTCAGGGCAGTTACGATGCCATTCCGGAGTGGCCCGGCGCACCTGCCAGCGTGTCGTTCCACAGTGCACGATTCTTTGAGTTTCGGGCGGATCAGATGGTTGGTGTCTCGGGTGAGGTGGCACTCGTGCTGTTCAACAGTGATCTTCCGCTTGGTATAGGGTTTCTGGGCAAGACCTACAACGGCAATGTAGTGGAATTCCTGGTTAAAGCGGATGGCGATGCACGGCAGAAATTTGTGTTCCCGGTGCATTGGGAGGACCTGGACTGGCTTGGGCTGGTCACGATGAACACTGCCGGCGGCACTCCTGTCAACAGCGTTCAGCTGATGGCCGGTGAGGGGCCGGCAATTGAACGACTGGCGTACGGCGATGTCATCCGGACGGGTAAACTGTCGATGGACGATGCTCTCTGGATGCTGGCACACACCCTGCAACCGGCTCCGATTACGGCTTTTGACCGGTTTTTGGGAGATGTGACCGGAAACGGCCAGGTGACCCCATACGATGCCGCCCGGGTGCTTGGGAACCTGGATAACGGCGCGCCGTTTCCGGTGGATGACAATCTGAACAACAAGGGACCGGAGTGGAGCCGTTTTTTCGCTGTCGATCAAAGTGACAATCCACCAGCTGCAATCCGGAAAACCGGAGATGCTCTGGCAGATACCGTCATTGCCACATTGCAGGTGATGAACGATCAGGTCCTGGCAGAGCAGCATATGGATATTCTGTTGACGGTGATCGGGCCATCGTCCAAGTCCGTGCCATCGTCTGAGTCCATGTCATCTTCCAAGCCCATGACCTCGTCTACATCCACACCATCGTCAGTAACCGGAACATCGTCGCTAACCGGGCTTTCGGATGATGCGGACCAAGTGGGGCAGACTGATCAATCAGTTCAATCGGATATGCCGTGGAGCGCCATCTACCTGGATTTGGAGATCGATTTTCCGCCGGATGGCGGTGGAATGTTGCCCGGCGACCCCATTTCCTTGGAAATGGCAGAGATTCAATCCGGCAACACATCATTCGGGCTACAGGGCTGGGATTATGATTTATCGCAAAGCAGGCTGCGGCTGGCGTTCGCATCATCCGGCCAGCTGGCTTCGCAAACAGATCCCTCGCAAATTTTAACATTACGACTGATTCCGGAAAACGAGGGACTTATACACTTCCGCATTATCGACCTTAAGCTGGATGAATCGAACTATGTGGTCGAGCATCCCGGAATGGATACCATCAGGGTGATGGGACCGGTGTTTGCCGATAATCCCGGTGAATCAGATCACGGGATGTCGCTGGATTTTGCTCTGGACCAGAACTATCCCAATCCATTCAACCCGGTAACGGTGATAGGGTTCACGTTGCCGGAAGCCGGACAGGTAACACTTCACGTGTATGATATAACGGGGAGACGGGTTGCCACGCTTGCGGACGAGCACCGGGACAAGGGAAGACACCGCATCCGCTTCGATACGCATACTGTAGCGGGCCTGAGCAGCGGAGTATATCTGTACAGGCTTTCGGCAAACGGACGATCGGAGACGCGAAAAATGACCATCATGAAATAGAATTATCAGATTACTTATACCACGCTTCCTTACAAGAGAAAAACTTCCACTCCCACCCTGCTAAAGAACAAGAAATCGACACATGTGCACTCATTTGCAATGAATTTGCTTGTGCATTAATTCCTTATATGCCATAATCCATAACGAACTTTTTGCAGTTTATAAATTAGTTA
>SLKA01000027.1 GCA_007134845.1 Balneolales bacterium | reverse complement strand
TGGGCTTCCTGAATCTTCTGTTGTGCACGCTGTTGAAGCTCAGGGTCCTGCTGAATCGCCATATTGATTTCCTGGAAACGATCCATATTCATTCCCTTGTCCTCAACGGCTTGAGCCAGCTTTCTTTCCATTTGCACTTCAATTTCCTGGATCTGCTCATGGGCACTTTCGAACTTTTCAAGATCTTGTGCCGAGACTTCAAGGTCGTCGACGGGCTGACCCATGTGCTGCGCCTGCATGATCTCGTTGTATGTGCTGACCTCTATGCCTTCTTCGTCAACAACCGCAATCATTTCCTGTTGAGATTGTGCCTGAACGGTCTGGGCATTCATCGATGCGTCGATGAACAGCTCCAGCTCGTCATCTGACACCTCAATCTGCGGCGGTGTTTGCTGCTCAGGCATTTCAAACTGAGCCTGAGCCGGCATGGAAAAGAGAGCAAAAGCAAATGCGACGATTCCGGTGGCGATGGACTGTAATTTCATAAAAACCTCTTTGCTTGTTTACTTGTTGTTTACTTGGTTGTGTATTTGTTTCATAACTAACTGAAACTGTTGTTTTTCGTGCACCGGTAACCAGGTCATCCCCGCGATATTGCCTTTTTGATAATCTTTTTCACACAATAAAGAATTTTTGCAATTGTAAATTCATATAAAGCTATATCATCATTGTTCATTTTATTTCACTGAGACCCGGACATATTCTGTTTCTGTTAAAATCATAATCGAAAAGATGAATGCGGACAAAATTGGTCTCACTATGATAGAATCCCTTTGGTAAATACCCAACCGATGAGAAGCACAAATTATCCCGACCTCAAATTTTCCAGACGTGATACAACACATTAACTTATTTAACTTATTATGCTCCTTATTGATAGGTATTTCTTTGAACTACCGCCAGCTATTGAATTTGACACAGATAATCTATAGATTTTTAGTGCTTGCCTAGCTTTGAGGGTAACTGTGGATACCTCTGAAAACGAATCGGATTGTAGCAAGGATTCCACCCTGGAAACCTCTGTTAAATGCGACAGATGGAATGATATTAGCTGTTTCCGGCCACTCTTTTTTATTCACTTCGCTTCACCTTTTTGCACCTCTGCATTCTTCGTTAAGGCACTGTCTGTTTTTCTGTCTGTAAGCAGAAGTTATGAACCGGCAAACCACAGGCTTCCTCTTGTATTCTCTGATCACAGACATTTCAAGCGGATCCGACCCTGGAGGATCATTGCATGATTGGACAAACCATTTCTCATTACAAGATCCTGCAAAAGCTGGGTGAAGGCGGCATGGGTGTGGTATATAAAGCCCACGACACCAGGCTCGATCGTACCGTCGCGCTGAAATTTTTCTCATCGAAATTGACAGTGACCGAACAGGCTAGAACTCGATTCATGCACGAGGCGCGCGCTGCCTCCGCACTCGATCATCCTAACATCTGCACCATTTATGAAATCGGAGAATCACAGGACGGACAATTGTTCATCGTGATGCCCGCGTACGAAGGAACTCCCCTGAGTGAAATAATCCAAAATGGACCCCTTGCCATCGGCAGGGCAATCGGTATAGCCATTGAGATAGCAGATGGACTGCAAGCTGCGCATGAAAAGGGAATCATTCACCGGGACATCAAGAGCAGCAACATCTTCATTACACAAAAGGAAAAGGTGAAAGTGATGGATTTCGGCCTTGCCCGAAGCACCGGAATGTCCATGGTGACAAAAACGGGTATGACCATCGGCACAATCCCTTACATGTCCCCTGAACAGGCACGGGGAGAGAGGGTGGATCACCGGACAGATATCTGGTCCCTTGGTGTGATTCTCTACGAGATGGTCAGCGGACGATTACCGTTTCTGAGCGATTATTCTGAAGCACTGGTGTATTCGATTCTGAATGAGGAGCCGGAACCACTAACAAGTCTGAGGTCACACGTTCCGATGGAACTGGAGCGAATTGTTGTGAAATGTTTGCAAAAGGACCCATCCTCAAGATATCAACACATAGAGGACCTGGCTGTCGATCTGATGCAATTGCAAAAAGCGACGGAAAACTCGGGGTCATCGGTGAGACGGTCATCCCTGGCCACCCGACCACACATACCGTCGGAAACGGTAGAGGAGAAGTCTTTCGGTGCGGAAGATGCGGTTCCTGCTGCTTCAAGTTCAATACCTCCCGGGAAGAGAGGTTATCTGATATTGCTCCTGTCCGCGGGGGCCGCCATTGTTCTCGCATTTGTGACCTATGCCTATTTTAGCACACCGCGGGATACACTACAACTCTCATCGAACAGAATAGCGGTAATGGTTTTTGAAAATATGACGGGTGACCCCGCTCTTGATCCGATTGGGCGTATGGTATCGGATTGGATCACGCAGGGATTGACACAGACCGGGTTGGTTGAAATTGTTCCCTCCGCCTCATTGTTTGCCGTTACGCGGGATTTGGAGTCAGCGGGTCTGATACATACCGGTTCTGCGGGAGTTAAATTTATTGCGGAAGCAACCGACGCAGGAATCGTGGTATCAGGGACCTATTACAAGGTCGGTTCACAGCTGCAACTGCAGGCGCAAATCACCGATGTCTTGTCCGACAAACTTCTTTTTGCCACCGAACACCTTGCCGGATCTCTGGATAACCCTACCAGGACGATAGAACAGCTCAGGCAGCAGATTATGGGAACCCTGGCTACCCACTTAGATGAACGATTATCACCCATGGTCAAAATGACTGGACGCCATCCAACCTATGAAGCATACCGCCAATACATTGATGGAGTGGAACAGTACAGCAAACGGGATTTTCCCAATGCGATCGCAGCTTTTAAACGTGCCATTGAGTCGGATTCCGGTTACATGCCCGCATATATGTATCTTGCCGTCAGCTATTTGATGGAGGGTAATATGGCGATGGCCGATACGGTTGTCGCATCATTAAAAGGAAACAGGGAATTGTTCACGCCGCTGGAAAGAGCAAATATGGATTGGCTTGAAGGATTGCTGCGCGGTGATCGTGCAAAAGCGCTCCAGGCAGCCCGAATTGCAGCCTCCTATGCACCGAACAGCGAATCTACCAATATGCTGATCCGTGAATCTTTTTTTTCAAATCGTCCGCGGGAGGCTCTTTCAGCTATAAGCAGTGTCAATCGGAATGTCGGATATTACAGAATGGATCTTTCTTCTTATTATGAAAGCTTTTGCAGTATTTATCATATACTGGAAGAATATGAAAAGGAACTTGAAACGGCACGTGAGGCGCGAAAAATATTTCCGGAGGACTTTGGATTCCTGAACGTTGAGATACGGGCTTTGATCGGACTCGGAGAGATAGAAAAGGTTGATAAATTGCTTGATGAAAGCCTCACCCTTCCCGCCCAGCATGATGCGACACCCGGCGGGACAATGCGGCTTGCGGGGATAGAACTTCGTGCACATGGATATCCGGAATCAGCTTTATCCGCATTTGATCGGGCGATCAACTGGTATCATGAACGGCCAGGGGAATATATGGACATGTATGCCATGACGCTCTACCATGCCCGGCGCTGGGAACAATCGAAAACCGTTTTTGAAAAACTGGCGCCGGATGAGCATGATGATATCTTCATCTATGGCTTTCTGGGAGTGATTGCAGCGAGGGAGGGTAACAGGACCGAGGCATTGCGGATTTCCAAGTGGCTTGAGGAGCTGGACCGGCCGTACCTCTTTGGGCGGAATACTGTTTGGCGGGCACGCATAGCCGCACAGCTCGGCGAGCCTGCACAATCGGTCGCTTTACTGAGAGAAGCTTTCCGACAAGGCGCAAGCTACGGGATCTGGCTGCACAACGACTTCGACTTCGAGCCGCTCCGTGATTATAAACCCTTTCGGGAATTATTGGTACCCCGGGGTTGAGGAATGAGAGTCCATGCGCGCATCCGAACCGGTTTTCAGTACAAAAACGATGTTGATGGTTGGGTTAAACGGATCAGGATAGCTGTTTTTCAGCCGAAAGAACTATCGTGAGTACCCGGGGCTGTTCACCTCTTCTGTAGAAAGCTACTTCTGCGGCTTTAAAGTCATGGTATAGGCAAGCTTCCCTGTAGCTTTAATATGAACGGGGCGCACACTCAATCCATATCCGATCGATCGGTCATCGAGCAGTTGGATGTCGGTCACCGGGCTCATATCACCGATTTCAATCCGAAATATTTCATATCCAGGTTTGCCCAGACGTACCAGCTGAATGATACCGCTCTCTGTATTGATTACGACTTCCACATCATCCTGAACTACCAGCGGCAGCACTTCGGTAAATGAACCCAGATGTTCCAATTCAACATCGATGGCATCCTCATTAAATACCAATCGTTTGCGGCCAACATTGGTATGATTGC
>SLKA01000083.1 GCA_007134845.1 Balneolales bacterium | reverse complement strand
TAAGGATTACCGATCCCATGATGAGATTCAAAACCTTGTCGGATCCGCTTTCCATCGTGCGGCTCTGGAAGTATTCCCCTGCCAGTTCACTCATTTCAGGGGCATTCGGGACGGGTGACAATGTGTCGGCCAATTCGATGAGCTGCATGCTTGCGGCTTCCTCATCCTCCGGAAAAAATTGATCAAGAAAGGCTTGAAGGATGGCAGTATGTTCGGAGTAGCTGCCGCCGCTGTAGACGATGAAGATACCAATGCCGGCATCCGGCAGCAGGTAGAACCCGGCATCAAATATGGTACTGCTGCCTCCGTGAAAAATTATATGCTGGCCGTTTGCCGTAAATTCCTTGAGGCCATGTGCCATGCCGCCAAGAAGAGTATGGTAGGTGAACAGGGTAGTGTGCATGCGCGCAAGTGTCTCCTGCTTCACAAAAGTGCCGTGGGCATTAGCACCGTGGTTAAGATTGGCCTGGAGAAACAGCGCCATGTCTTCAGCCGTGCAGCTGAGTCCGCCTGCCGGACCGGGCATGTGTTCAAATTTACCCTGCCTGAATGCACCGTCGACCCAGCGGTAGGGGTTCACCAGCTGACCCTCAAACGCCAAAGGTGGCTGCCGGAAAGTGCAGTTGTGCATTCCAAGGGGAGAGAAAATGCGCGTCTCTACATAATCTTCGAAACGCATTCCGCTGATGCGTTCCACAATATATCCGGCGAGGGCGGTTCCGTAATTGGAGTAGGCCATGACCTTTCCGGGCGGAAAAATGCGGGCCGGAGCGTGTTTCCTGACATATTCGGAAAGTGGGGGTTGCGGTGAAAATGTGAAGAGTCCGTCCAGGGCATCCTCGAAACCCGCTGAGTGTGTCAACAGGTGCCTGAACGTGATGGGATCGGTGGCATCTGTTTTATATTTGACCGGGAAGCGGATATCCGAATCGAGGTAAGGGCTGATGTCATCTTCCAGACCGAGTTTTCCCTCTTCGAAGAGCTGCATGATGGACACCCAGGTAAATATCTTGGCAACGGACCCGGTTCGAAACAGATGCTCCCGCGGGTTGACTTTGGTTCCTGCTGCCAAATCAGCGAATCCATATCCATTGAGCAAATGGAAGGCATCGGCTGTCACTAGCGCTACGGCAGCGTTCGGTATGCGCTGGTCCTGCACAAGCATCTCCATTTGCCGGTCCAGGAAAATGGCCATTTCAGCATGTGACCCTGAAACAGATTGTGCCACTGGCCGGACTCCCGCTGCGGCTGTTTCTGATTGTCCAAAGCTGATTTCTGGCGATGCGAGAGTCAGAATGACTGCAACCGCGAATAAGGCCGGAACCGAAAGCAGGGTTTTATTCATGCTCAATTCAGTTCAAAAATGATGGATGAAATTGCAATGTGATGCTCCTATTATAAGGTAATAATTTAATCATCCGGCGAAAGTTTGACCGGCTCCCTTCCCGCGCGTCTCCGTAAAGCATTTATACCCCGTATCACTGCCTTTTTTGAAACAATCCAATGAACGATCCGGCGCTTGCCGGGGAAACTGGTCAGCATAAGGCCTACTATTATCGTCAGGATACCCTGTCCGGGAATCACCAGCATGACGACACCCGCAATAATGAATGTGATTCCAAGCACATTTTTAGCAGCTATAAGAAAAACTCTGAAGGCCGGGTGCCCGGCTGTTAAATAAGGAATAGCCCGTTCATCCCTGATAAAAAAATCGGCCGGCAAACGCACGATCAGCCAGGGAATCATGACCATGGAGGATATCAGGACGATTACAGAGCCTGATGCCATCCACCAAAATACGGTTTCATGGGCCTTGAACCAGTCGAACAAAAAAGTCAGCAGTCCGGAATCATCCATAGTTACAATAGTTAACAGATAGTGCTCATGATATTGTCTTGCTTTTCACATCAAATGCCGTCATTGACCTGATGCAATATTGACCCTGGCAAACCTGTCAAGACGGTGCAGGCAGCTGATGGTCCAGTATGTCCATGCATTGCTCTACATGCATCCTGCCGATTGTGTAGCTTCCATTCCGGGCATATCGGATAAACGCATATTTGATCAATTCGTATACCAAATACAGTTTTTGTCGAATTCGGGCATCCTTGCCTGCAGGCCGGGGTTTACCATATCCATCGAAAAAACCTGGAGTACTGTATCCGTAAGTATCCAGAACCGCAAATTCAAGTTCCGGATCTCCATACAGTCCTCTGTCAAAATCCAGAATGGCGGTAATTTTCCCGTTTTTTGTCAGGATATTCTGAGACCAGAGATCGAGATGAAGAAACCGGGGTTTACACTCATGGATGGCATGAAAATATCTGTCAAATGTTTGCAGGAAATGTTTTTTTTCCGGCTGACTTATTATGCCACAAGAGCGGCAGTCATCAAAAATCAACCGGACATACTCATGGAATATCTTCGGCCAGGCACTCCCCGTCGGAGCAACCCTGTCCGGGTATCCGAATTGAGATCCGACCAGATCATGCATTTCCCGGGCATAGCGTCCCAATTCTACAAGATCAAAACGTCCGGGTTCACCCTCCCTGAACTCAAGTATGATGTAATCCCGATCTACGATGTTACGTGAAAAATCGTGAAAAACAACTCCCGGAACAGGCACTTGGGTATGGTTTTGCACTAGTTGATGCACGGCGGGTTCCGAGCGCATCATGCGTTTCTCATAAAATAGTTGCGGCACGTGATCCGGCGGGGCAATTCTGAGAACGAATCGCTCTCTGTCGGTTTCAATGAGATGAGATTCGTTGTATTTACCGCCAGCCAATGGTTTTATACGTCCATTCGGCATTCCTGCTTTCTGAAGGATGTCAAGGATAATCTCAGAATTCATGGTAAAAACATTTCTAAATGATGTATACTAAAGCCTGCGTACAGAACCCGGGGCTACTGTGGTTCGGAAAATCCAAATCCTTGATGGAGAAATAAAATAAAAGCACGCCAGTCCATATAAAACCTCAAAAAGTATTGCCTGATTCCCCATATATCAATACTATGTCTTAATACTTTTCCCGGGTACAGCTAAAAACTTCTTTCCAGACCTGATTTCCTAAATAACAAACCAATGACCTCATGAAAAACCGTTTCTCCTTTCTTGCTCTTTTAACCCTGGCCGTCTTTATTCTGGGATCCTGCGAAAAATCCCAACCCTGGGAAATGCTCTATAACGGAGAGGATCTTTCCAACTGGGATTTACACCTGGGTACTCCCCTGGGTCCGGATTTTCAGGAACTGGCCAATGCTGCCACCCCGGAAGAAGTATTCTCTGTTGCGGAAATGAACGGGGAGAACCTGATCCGCATTTCCGGGGAAGTTAATGGCGCCCTAGCCACAAAAGAGTCATTCGAAAACTATCATCTTCGACTGGTCTACCGTTGGGGTGAAACAGTCTACACCCGGCGCAACAGCGGACTGCTCTACCATAGTTTTGGGGATTTCGGCCCGGGACTAGGCACATGGATGGCCAATATCGAATTTCAGATGCTTCACGAAAACGCCGGTAACACCTACCTGATGGCCAACACGGTCTGTGATAGTGAGGCCAGGATGGATCCGGAAACCAATCAGTATGTATTCACTCCCGGTGCTGAAAGCCTCACGTTTGGAGAACATGCCAACGGCCGGCATATCCGAATACGTGCCGACCATGAAAAACCACTGGGCGACTGGAACACCCTGGACCTGTATACCGTCGGGCGCACCGCTGTGCACGTGGTCAGCGGGGAAACGGTTATGATCAACACCAATACCGGCACGTACGAAGATGGACGGGTAATTCCCCTCACAGGCGGAAAAATTCAGATTCAGTCAGAGGGTGCTACGCTTTATATCAAAACGGTAAAAATCAGACCCATTCCTGAAATACCCGCGGACGTCTTACTGTAGAAGTACAAGTTTTTGTTTCGGATGATGCATTCCCGCATTCAGGGTGATAGTTCCTCTTATCAATGGCGATGGTTCCTCTGTCCCTGTTCACAAGAACCAGCTAATGACCAACACAACCAGAAGCGCGACAACACCAATGATCGTCTCCATGATGGTCCACGACATAAGCGTCTGTTTTTCTGTCAATCCCATGAATTCCTTGACCAGCCAGAAACCGGTATCATTAACATGAGAAAGAACAGTGGCTCCCGCTGCAATGGCGATGACTACTGCACCAATGAGAGGTTCCGGGAAGTCTCCTGTTCCAATGACCGGCGCCAGGAGACCGGCTGTGGTTACCATGGCCACTGTCGCGGAGCCTTGCGATACCCTGATGGTCGTTGCCACAATAAAGGCAAATAATACGACCGGTAAACCGGAAGTGGCCATGATATCGACGATGACATCACCGACGCCCGTATTAACCAGTACATTGCCAAATACCCCGCCGGCT
>SLKA01000096.1 GCA_007134845.1 Balneolales bacterium | reverse complement strand
CGCTTCCCGAGACCCGGCCCGAACCGGTTGAGACGGTGAGCGAAGAGCCGGAGCCGGAACCCGAACCGGAGCCGGTGCCCCAGCCGGTACCGCAACCGGAGGAAACAGCCCGTGATGTGGATTTGCCGGATCAGGAGCAGGAGGTGGATGCGGATGTGGTCACCACACCGGATACGGATCTGATAGACCCTCAGCAGCAAGTTGAGGAAACCCAGCAGGTTGAGGAGACTTCGGCACCCGAAATGGCTCAGCAGGATGAGATCGAGCAGCGTGGTGAAGAAGAAACAGGGGATGTCCGCGGCATTCGCGGCCGGCCCGATGTCGATCAGGGATCAGGCACTGATCCTATTCGCTCTGCACCTTTTCAACTGGAATGGGAAGGGGATTTCAATCGCGCTCCAGTGGTGCAACCGCTCCCCAATTATGTTGCACAGACAGAAGCGGTAATATCCATAAGATTTGAGGTGCGTCCGGATGGCACTGTGGGACGCCTTCAGCCTATCATCAAAGCCAATCCCGAACTGGAACGCGAAGTACTGAGAACACTACGAACCTGGCGCTTCACCCGCCTGCCCCCCAATATGCCGCAGGATTCTCAATACGGGACAATAACCTTCCGCTTCGTATTGGAATAGCTAACTGGAGGAATTGTAGGCATAGGAGGAAACAGCAGTGCCGCGACTCCTCATGTGTGAATTTAAAAAGCATACCCTCCCCAGAGTATTTACAAATGTAATGAAAATGTAAATTAAGTTCAGAAAAATTCTGCCGGCATTCTATTTGGAATTTTTACTGTTGCCATTCTTTTTTCTCACTGGCAGTTTGTACTTCTTGCATTCCCATATTTTTTCGCAATACTCGCTGATTGTCCGATCTGATGAGAATTTGCCCATCCGGGCCACATTGTGAATGGCTTTTTTAACCCATTCATCCTGGTTTCTGTACAGTTTCTCCACCTCTTTCTGTTGTTCGGCATACGATTCGAAATCGGCAAGAACCATGAAATAGTCCCCGTCGTCAAGCAGGGCGCGAATCATGGGATGGAACAGATCGGGATTATCCGGTTCAAAGAAACCGTCACGAATTTGATTCAGCACCTGCTGTAGTTCCGGGATGGAGTCATAATAATCGCGGGGATTATAACCCTCCCGGCGCTTAAGCTCCACCTCTTCATCGGTCAGGCCAAAAATGAAGATGTTCTCTTCACCGACCTCTTCGCGGATTTCAATATTGGCACCATCAAGCGTGCCAATGGTGAGTGCGCCATTAAGGGCAAACTTCATGTTACCGGTCCCGGAGGCTTCCATGCCGGCAGTTGAAGTTTGCTCGGAGAGATCCGCAGCCGGTATAAGACGCTCTGCCAGCGAAACGGTGTAATTTTCAAGGAACAGGCAGGAGAGCTTGTCCTTGGTGTCGGGATCGTTATTGATTTTTTCCGCGATCGAATTGATCAGCTTGATATGCAACTTGGCCATGGTATATCCAGGTGCCGCCTTTCCGGAAAACAGAACGGTGCGTGGTTGAAAATCTGCATCCGGATCCGCCTTGATGCGGTTGTACAGCATCGCAGTATGCATTGCCACCATCAGCTGGCGCTTGTATTCATGAATCCGCTTGATCTGGATATCAAAAATGGATTCAGGATTCAGATTGGTCCCGTATTCCGCCTCAATGAAATCAATCAGGGCAAGTTTGTTCTGACGTTTGACCTCGGCAAATTTCTTGCGGAACTCTTTATTGTCAGCCTTTTTGTCAATTTTTTTCAATTCATCAAGGTCAGTGACCCAGCCTTCGCCGATTTCATCCGTAATAAGTTCAGAAAGTCTGGGATTGCATTGCCTGAGCCATCTGCGCGGTGTAATGCCGTTGGTCATGTTGATGAACTTATCCGGATACAGCTCATAAAAATCTCTGAAGATGGTTTTTTTGATCAACTCGGTGTGCAGCCGCGCTACGCCGTTGACTTTTTTGGAGCCGACAATGCCGAGGGTGGCCATCTGTACGGCAGGCTTTTCTCCTTCACTGATGATGGACATCCGTCGCAACCGGTTTACATCGTTGCCAAACTTGTCACGGACATTGTTAAGGAAGCGTTTGTTGATCTCATAGATGATCTGAAGATGACGTGGCAGCAGGTTCCGCATAAGGGGTACCGACCATGTTTCCAGAGCTTCGGGAAGAACGGTATGGTTGGTATAGTTAATGGATTTTCGTGTGATTTCCCATGCTGTTTCCCATTCAAGGCCCTCATAATCGAGCAGAACCCTCATAAGTTCAGGTATTGCAAGATTGGGATGAGTGTCATTGCACTGAATGGCGACTTTTTCAGGGAATTTTCTCCAGTCGTCATGTACCTTCTTGAATCGACGGATGATATCCTGAAGCGTCGCAGACACCAGGAAATATTCCTGTTTCAGCCGCAGCTCCTGACCGACGAAAACCTTGTCGTTCGGATAAAGCACGCGGGAAATATTTTCCTGAAGCTGTGTATCCCGCACGGCATCAATGTACTCGCCCATACTGAAAGACTGCAAGTCAATTGCCTTTGAAGAACTAGCACGCCATAGCCTTAAGTTGTTTACTACATCATTTTTATAGCCTGGAATCGGGGTGTCGAACGCGAGGGCGTTGACCTTCTGGGTATTAACCCACTTGAAGCGAAGCTTTCCGTTAGCGTCGGTATACGGCACGGACTCACCATAAAAATCGACCGGGTACAGTGTTTTGGGCCGGACGACATCCCATGGATTGCCGAATTGCAGCCACATATCCGGTTTTTCGATCTGGTACCCGTTCTTGATCTGTTGCTCAAATATCCCGTAGTCGTAGCGAATGCCGTATCCATACCCGGGAATGCCCATCGTAGCCATGGAATCCAGAAAACAGGCAGCAAGCCGTCCGAGCCCGCCGTTGCCAAGGCCGGCATCGAATTCATTCTCCTTGACCTCGTCATAATCCAACCCCAGTTCATGGAGCGCTTCTTTCACTTCGTCAAGAATATCCAGGTTGACCAGCATGTTGTCGAGCAAGCGGCCAATCAGAAATTCCATGGAGATATAATAAACCCGCTTGGCATCTACATCGTAATAATATTCCTGGGTATCGATCCAGCGATCATGCAGACGATCAAGCGCCGTAAGTGCGACACTCCGAAACTTGTCCCATTTGGTCGTTGAGTATTTGGATTTGGCAAGGGTAAATCGCAAATGGCGCTGAATATCCAGTTTCAGTGACTCGGCATCCATTGCCTTGCTGATATCGTCATTTAATTTGATCATACAAATTTTGTTAGGTTTGAGCTGCAAGTGTTTCTCTGATAAAGTAACAGCGGTCAGATAACGACATTTCGCTATAATGTTGGTTGCATCTATTTTTCGTTTCTACAATGTATCAATTGGGCTAAATTTAGTGAAAAATCATGAAGATCGGTATACGCCAAAGTCAGGTGCGAAAGTCGGAGGAGTGATGTTGGTCTTCAGTTTCCAATCTGTAAACTGATTATAGGCATCAACAGCAACAAACTCCTGCTGGAAAATCCCGAATACCGATGACCCGCTGCCACTCATGGCGGCATAGTCGGCCCCCAGCTCAAAGAGCTGATCCTTAATGTCTCCAATCATCGGATTCTGATGGATAACCCATGGTTCCAGATCGTTTGACAACAGATAGCGCCACTCTTCAAGGGGTTCCTTCAGAAGAATATGCTCAAGAGAAAAATCGGGTTGATTATTTGGCACGCAGTTTTTGTAGGCATCGGCAGTCGAAACATGGATGTCCGGAAAAACCGTAAGGATCCAGGCATCCGGCTGAATATCATGGAACGATATTTCGGTGCCAATTCCGGTGCCAATCCCCGGCTTCCCATGCAGGAACACCGGTATATCGGCGCCAAGGCCGGATACCAGCTGATGAATATCTTTCAGTGACAGTTCCGGGCAGACCACCTTGTTCAGCATCCGGAGCATGGTTGCGGCATTGCTGCTGCCACCGCCCAATCCTGCGCCAAAAGGGATGATTTTGTCAACGTATATCGCCCAGGCATCATCAAAATCAACGTAACGCCGGAGCATTTGCACCGCTTTGACAATGAGGTTGTTATGATCTGATGGCAGCCGTTCATCTGACATTTCAAGAGAAAAGGCATCCGCCTTTTTCATCTCGAACCGGTCACTCCAGTTGACGAAGCAAAATCCTGTGGCGATTTCATGATAACCGTTTGGGAGCCGGTCAAGCACCTGGAGCCCGAGATTGATTTTTGCCCATGACCGGGAGACCCAAACGTCATGTCCGGAATTGTCATAGGCGGGATTTTCGAATGCCGTATTGTTTCTACTTGTCTTATTCACACTGATTTACCGGTTGGCGATTCAGGTTTTTTGGGGGCCGGACTTTCGGTGGCGAATTTCTTTTCTGTTGATGTCTCATTCGCCATTGGCGATTCACTTTTTTTTTGAAGGGTTCTTTATGGAATGCAGGTGCTCAAGAGCTGCTTCCCGGGTGTTGGGAATAGTACCTTCCAGGATCGCTTCTTCAATGGCCGACTTGATGCGCCCGATTTCCGGACCGGGACTGATTCCGCAGATCTCCATGATCTCGTTTCCGTCCACAGGAGGCTTCCAGTTCCGTATACGGTCTTTTTCCTCAACTTCAGCTGCGCGCTGTTCGACATAATCAAAATTTTTAAGAAACTGACGGATTTTCCGATGGTTTTTACTTGTGATATCGGCCCTGCAGAGTGTCATCAGATCTTCCAGGTGATCCCCGGCTTCAAAAATAAGCCGGCGGATAGCACTGTCGGTAACAATTTCATCGGCCAGGGCAATGGGCCGCAGATGAAGGCGGACCAGTTTTTTTACGTAGCGCATCCGTTCGTCAAGCGGCAGTCCCAGCCGCCGGAATATTCGCGGTACCATCTGGGCGCCCATCGCATCATGGCCGTGAAAGGTCCATCCGTGTTTGGAATCAAATCGCTTGGTGGTGGGCTTGGCGATATCATGCATGATGGCGGCCCAGCGAAGCCAGAGATTATCCGATTTCATCGCAACATTGTCCAGCACCTTGAGCGTGTGATGGAAATTGTCCTTGTGCCGGAGACCGTGAATCTCCTCAACCCCCTCCAATTCGCAGAGCTCCGGAAAAAACTTCTCCAGAAGTCCGGTTTCCCTGAGAATCATAAAGCCAGTGGATGGCAGGTCGCTCATCACGATCTTGTTCAGCTCGTCTATGATCCGCTCCCGTGAAACAATTTCCAGCCGCGGTGCCATTTTTTCGATGGCCGCTTTTGTGGCGGGTTCGATATTGAAGTGCAATTGCGAAGAAAAGCGTACCGCGCGCATCATCCGCAGAGGGTCGTCACTGAATGTCTGTTCGGGATCGACCGGAGTGCGAATGAGATGGTTTTTCAGGTCTCTGAGTCCATTGAACGGATCATTTAAAAGTCCGTAATCATCGGGATTCAGGGACCATGAGAGGGCGTTAATGGTGAAATCCCGGCGAAACTGATCATCTTCAAGGGTTCCGTCTTCCACAGCAGGCTTGCGCGAATCAGACCGGTAGCTTTCTTTGCGGGCCCCAACAAATTCAAGCGAAAACTGTTTCCAGGTGACCTGAGCAGTGCCAAACCGGCGGAAGGTTGCAATTTTTTTAGTGCCAAGCTTGCGGCCAACAGCTTCAGCGGCTCGGATGCCAGATCCCACAGTGACAAAATCAATATCGCAGGTTTGATCTGACTGAAGACGGTTCAAATAGTAGTCTCTCACGAATCCGCCAATTACATATATTTTTTGTCCGGTTTCCGATACGGCGCCGGAGATGCTCCGGAAAAGCTGCTGGTATGTGGGTTCAAGATCCTGCAAAAGAAAAAAATTGGTAAATAATGGGCAAAGATGTGTATTCTTCAAATCGGATATTCCTGAAAGATAACGATCATTTTGCTTTAAGGTGATGTGATCTTATTATTATTCACGTCAGGCTCATGGTTAAACCGATCTACCGCAGTGGAGATGCCGGTACGGAACATCCCGGCAAGCCGGAAGGTCCGGATGATGCCGGCAGGGCGGAGAATGCAGGCAAGTCAGGGATGAACAGAAGCGAAAGGGCGATCCGCATCAGCCTGCTGGTTTCAATGATTGTTTTTGCGATCAAGTTTTCTGCCTGGATATACACAGGTGCGAACAGTGTGCTCTCGGATGCGGCAGAGAGTTTTGTGCATGTATTTGCCGTCGGTTTTTCCGCATTCGGCATCTATTTCAGCCAGAAGCCGCCCGATCGGGACCATCCCTACGGGCACGAACGCATCGGTTTTTTTGCCGTCGGTGCAGAGGGCATGCTCATTTTGATTGCAGCACTCACCATCTGTTATCAATCCATAAAAAGCCTGATAACGGGACTGGAAGTGTTCAACCTTGAGGCAGGAGCCGGCATCATATTTGTCTCGGCACTGATCAATCTGATTCTGGGAAGCTGGCTTATCCGCACCGGCAAGCAGGAGAACAATATGATCATCATCGGCAACGGAAAGCACACCCTCACCGATGTATATACAAGTTCCGGAGTCCTGGTTACGCTGTTCCTGGTTTCCCGCACCGGTCTCATGTTTCTGGACTCGCTGGTAGCCATAGCACTGGCCATGTATATCTCCCTGGAGGGATACAGACTGGTAAAATATGCTACGACAGGACTTATGGATCAGGGTGATGACAAGACAGACGCCTGCATTCGAAACGCTTTGGACAGGGAGGTAGGTGATGTGATGAAGGGCTGGCATGATCTGAGGCACAGAAACACCGGGAATACATTATGGATCGAGTTTCATGCACTGTTCCGGGCAGGAATTGACCTGGAGGAGGCCCATCGTGAAGCAACCATACTCGAGAAAAAAATCATGGATGAATTCAAGGGTAATACGGTGGTTACCATCCATCTGGAGCCGGAAGAGGTTCATATCCGTCATCACAGAAAATATCGGGACGGGGATTCATCTGAGAAATGATCCGGCGTTCGGGCGAAGCTGAAAAGCATCATCAGTCGGATTTGTCACGCCGTTGTTCCCACTGCAGAAAAATCCCCGATGTGGATCTCCTGTTTGCAGGAACGGACAATGGCAGATAATCCAACGGTTGAATTTTTCAGCCGGGAATCAGCAACATCTGCATTGTCCCGGAGAATGCTGTTGCGGATTTCGCTTCCGGTGATGGTGCAATTGTCTCCGATACTGGTATAAGGACCGATGGTGCTTCCGGAAATCCGCACATTGCTGCCAATATGGCATGGAGGGATAATCCTTGTGTCCCGGAAATTCGTTTCATCCATTTTTTGCAGATCCTGGCGGTCAAGCACCGATTCGGTCGATGATAGCCAGGCCGGTATCGTCCCGAAATCAAGCCACTCAGCCACATCTGCAGCCCGGAAGACCGCTTTTTGCTGAAGCAGGCGGTCAATGGCATCGGTCAGGTCAAATTCGTTTTTATGGCCCCGGATGTCATGATCCATCAGATATTGCAATTCAGCCTGTAAATGTTCGCCCTCGCGGAAATAATAGACGCCGATAATGGCCATGTCAGATATAGGCTCGGTCGGCTTTTCAACAAAACGTGTGATTTGGTTGTTTTCGAGAACAGCAACTCCGAAGCGGGAGGGATCGTCCACTTTTTTCAGCCAGATGACACTGTCGGCGCCCTCGAGATTGACCGGACCGTCCATGCGGAAAAGGGTGTCGGCAAATGCGACGATGATCTCCCCGGCCAGTGAAGGGGCGGCGCAATTTACGGCGTGTGCCGTGCCGAGAGCCTGGTCCTGATTGTAAAACACAGGTTTTGCACCAAAGCGTTGTGCCGTATTGGCCAGCTGTTCCTCCACCTCCTTTCCAAAATCACCCAGGATGAAGGCAATCTCGGTAATTTTTCGGTCAAGTGATGTAACAAATGTATATATAATCCGCTCAATGAGTGTGGGCCCGGCAACGGGCAGCAGCGGTTTCGGAGTGGTGATGGAGTGGGGTCGCAGGCGGGTGCCCCGTCCTGCCATAGGTATGATCAGTTTCATTTTTGTAGTATCAAGACGGCATCGAAAAAGTTGCAAGTATCAAAAATCAGGCTTCCATCCGGATAGCAAATAAATACTGGAAATTCATGTAAAACACGGAATGGATTAACACCTGGTATCTTTCAGAAAGAATCGCCTGACAAGATAACAGAACTTGGTATATTACGCGCAAGTTTTTCTGAATCATGCACCGGACATATAAAAAGGAAGAAATTGAGTTGGTATTACGCTGCAATTGAGGCATTATGCTGGGTTGTGATATTTATCATGCTTCGGCACGCACTGTTCCGTGGCAAGTATCTGCTGCACATTTTCCAACAGAACGGATACAAGCTAAATGAATTTTCCGCCTGGCTGGTACGCCACTGGAATAGGGTTCTGCTGCCGGTGCCTCATCTTGCTCTCATTTTATTGACGCTGGTCGCCAACCATTATCTGGAGCCGATGCTGACTACATCGGCGATTTCAGTGGTTTTGTTTGTTTTTACCGCGTTCTGGTTCGGAAGCGTTGCAGGGTACAGCAAGACGCAGGTGAAAAAGCCTCTGGTTTTTACCCCAAGAATGATACGGCTTACCATTGTTCTTGCCCTTCTGGGTGTTTGGATTCCCATGTTCGGCACCGCCTACTCTTTTTACAGTGGCACCCTTTTTCCCGATATGTATGCCCTGATCATCGCGTGGGTGTTTGCAAATCTCGTACTGCCCTATCTGTTGATTCTGGCCGCCGTGCTGGTTTATCCGGTGGAGATGCTTATCCAGCACCATTTTAAACGTAAGGCAAGGAAGAAAATCGCATCGTTGCCGGATCTGAAGGTTATCGCGATAACCGGCAGTTATGGAAAGACAAGTACAAAATTCCTGCTGGATACGGTTTTGAAAGAGCGGTTCCGTGTGTGCACTACCCCGGGCAGCTACAATACGCCCATGGGTATCTGTAAGGTTATCAACAACGATCTCCAACCGGGCGATCAGATCCTGATCCTCGAAATGGGCGCCCGGTACACGGGCAATATTGATGAGCTCTGCCGGATTGCCCGTCCGGATATCGCACTCGTCACAAATGTAGGGGTGGCGCATCTTGAGAGTTTTGGTTCTGTGGAGGCGATAGCCCACACAAAAGGAGCGCTGATCCGCCATCTTCCACCCGGGGGGATTGCTCTCCTTAACGGGGATGATGTCCACGTTCGCAGCATGGCGGGCAGAGACGACATAACTGTAATTCATGCCGGAATCTCCCGGGAAAACAATCGCATCCACGCAACAGACATCACCTATGATGAAAACGGGTGCTCGTTTACATTGAATGTAATGCCTGGCCGTACGTCCGTCGGGGAGGGCGAAAATGATACCCTGGCCCAGGGCGGATCAGAACGCATAACCATGGCGCTTCTCGGCCAGCACAGCGTGCAGAATGCGCTGCTTGGAGCGGCAGCAGGAATGGTAATGGGATTGAGGCTTCCGACCATAAAAATAGCGTTGCAGAAAGCCAAACCGGTTGAACATCGCCTGGAGCTCAAAAAACAAAACGGTGTGCTGGTAATTGATGATGCGTTCAACTCCAATCCGATTGGCGCAAAAAACGCGGTTTCGGTCCTGTCCGCTTTCAAAACCGGGAGGAAGTTTGTGGTTACCCCCGGTATGATAGAGCTCGGCGCTCTTCAGGAAGAGGAAAACCGTCAGTTCGGACGGCACATGGCCAGCCATGCGCCGGATCATGTCTATCTTGTAGGGCGGAACCAGACCAGGCCGGTCTATGATGGCCTCAGGGAGGGGGGGTATCCGGAAGAGGGAATTACGGTGGTCGGCAGTTTGTTCGAAGCCAACGATCTGCTTCGTCAACGGCTGGAGGATGGAGATGTGGTGCTTTACGAAAATGATTTGCCGGACAGTTATTCGGAAGGTTAGGATTCGGAAGGAGAGCATTGGTTGGGGCGGAATTCAGCAGAGAGCATTCAGAAAAGGGGGATGACCCGGTCCGGGCTGGTGCTCCAGCCAGCATGCAGACTCAGACAGGAATACTATAATGTCAGGCAATCCCTGAAATCCCGGCTCACTCGTTGCGCACAGCATCGGCGGGCTGGATAGAAGCCGCTCTGCGAGCGGGATACCAGCTTGCCAGCACACACAGGATCAGGCTGCCTCCCAGCACAAATGTCACATCAAGCCACTGAACCTGAACGGGATACGCCGATATGATGAAGGATTCTGCACCGGCAAGCTTCACCAGTTCGTACGTGTCCTGCAGGTAGCAAAGGGTCAGTCCTGCGATGCCACCAATGGTGCATCCTATCAGTCCTATATACCACCCCTGTCTCAGGAAAACGGACATGATATCCTTCCTGCGAAAACCGATAGAACGCAGCAGTCCGATATCACGCTGCTTCTGGATTACGATCATGGTAAGAGAGCCGACAATATTCAGAACAGCTACCAGTACAATGATCATCAGGATAAAATAGGCGCCCCACTTTTCAAGATTCATCACATCATAAAGCGGACGCTGAAGATCATACCATGTCTGCACGAAATACTGGTTTCCGAGGTCCTGTTGCAGGCGCCGTTTTACTGCATCGGCTTTGTCGTGATCATGCAGCCGGATATCAATGCCGGAAACCTCGTTCTTGAGGTCAAAAAGCCGCTGAGCTGCGGCGATGTCCACGTAAATGACCGGCTCGTCGATCACCTGCCGCATATCGTAAATACCGCGGACTTCAAACCGGTTGATTCGGGGGCCTGTAAAATGGGTGAGTGCGCGCCGCATGCCGGATGCACTGAGCAGGGAGACATCATCGCCGATGTTCAGACGCAGGCTTCGGCTGAGGGGATCCGATAGCAGAATGCCCGGCATGCGATTGCGGACGTCCAGGTCCAGTCCGCCTGCATAGAGAAGCGCATCGAGGTCGGCATACCGCGCAAACTTATCCGGGGCAACGCCCTTGACCTGCACCACCTGGTCCCGTCTTCCGCGGTGTGTTATAAGCGCCTTCCCCTGGATGTATGGCGACTGAACGGCAATTTCTGGAGTATTGTCAAGCACCTGGTTAACTGCCTCCGTGATTGGAAAAGAGCGACCCTCCACTATCTCGATGCGCAGGTCGGGATCATTGGAGAGCAGCATGCTCTTAATGACATCAAAAAAACCGTTAAACACAGACAGGACAACGATCAGCAGTGCGGTTCCGACCGTAACACCCGACACGCTTATCATCGTAAGCGTGTTAATCAAGGATACATTTTTTCTTGAGAAAAGATATCTTCCTGCTATTAGCTTGCTGGCTTTCAAGAGATTTAGAATTGTTATTAATTTATGGTATGTGATGTAGTCTAACGCATATGCACGTGTTCTGATGTAGGTAAATTTTTCCGTAATTCTTTGTATTTTACCCGAAAATTAAAATCATGCTCCGATAATATAATATGCCTGTAATACAGAAATTTTTAGACCGAGCTCAAATCTCTGCACTGGAGCGGGCCGATCACTCAGATCCTTTTGCCGTGCTTGGTCCGCACACTTACAAGAAAGGTAAGAAGGAAGGAATCGTCATCCGCACCTTGCAACCCAACGCAGAGTCCGTAAAGATATGGTATGATAACGGGACATCCTACGAAGAGATGGCCAAAATCAGTGATGGAGGAGTGTTCGAATGTTTTTTTGAAGGCCTGAAGGAAGCTCCCGATTATTACTACGAGATCACGCTCTATGACGGGATCACATATACGATTGCCGATCCCTATTCCTTCGGTCCGACACTGTCGGATTATGATCTTCAGCTTTGGGGCGAAGGGACCCATCGCAGGGCTTATGAATGGATGGGCGCTCATCTAATGAAAATCGGTGATGTAAACGGTACGCGTTTTGTCGTGTCGGCGCCTGGAGCCAGCCGGGTAAGTGTGGTCGGTTCATTCAACGAATGGGACGGGCGGCGCCACCCTATGCGGAAATATCACGAGCAGGGTCTCTGGGAGATTTTTATACCTGCAATGACCGAGGGGGATATTTACAAATTCGAAATTTCGGTTCATGGACAGGATCTTCCGCTGCTCAAAGCCGATCCCTATGCCTTTTATTCCGAGCTTCGGCCAAGAAATGCCTCCATCATCAAGAATATCAATACCCATGAATGGGAAGACAAGGAGTGGATGGAGTCCCGGACCAAGGCTTTTGATGATCCGATGTCCATATATGAGGTTCACCTGGGTTCATGGAAGAAGCAGGAGCTGGATCCCACCGGATTTCTTTCCTACCGCGAGCTGGCCGACGACCTAATTCCCTATGTTCAGGAAATGGGCTACACGCATATCGAGCTGCTTCCGATTGCAGAGCATCCCTATGATCCATCCTGGGGGTATCAGATCACAGGCTATTTTGCACCGACCTCCCGTTTTGGTCCGCCTGAAGATCTGATGTACTTCGTGGACCGGTGCCACCAGTCAGGCATAGGCGTGATTGTTGACTGGGTTCCCGCCCATTTTGCAAAAGATGATCACGGACTCCGGCTGTTTGATGGAACGGCCCTTTATGAACACGATGATCCCCGGCAGGGAGAGCACCGGGATTGGGGAACCCTGATTTTCAACTTTGGCAGGACGGAAGTCCATAACTTCCTAATATCCAATGCTGTATACTGGTGTGACAAGTTTCATATTGACGGTCTTCGTGTGGATGCCGTAGCATCCATGTTATACCTTGACTATTCCCGGGAAGATGGGGAATGGGTTCCGAACAAGTTCGGCGGCAGGGAAAATATTGAAGCCATTGACTTCCTGAAGCGTTTTAACGTGGTAATTAACGAGGAGTTTGAAGGGATCATTACGATGGCGGAAGAATCCACATCGTGGCCGATGGTCTCGCGTCCGACCTATGTTGGCGGTCTTGGTTTTGATTACAAGTGGAATATGGGCTGGATGAATGATACGCTCAAATACATTGCGATCGACCCTCTTTTCCGCAAGTATCATCACAATCAGCTCACTTTCTCGATGATCTATGCATTTACGGAGAACTTTCTGCTCCCGCTCTCCCATGATGAAGTGGTACACATGAAGCGGTCCCTGATCTCCAAGATGCCGGGTGACGACTGGCAGAAATTCGCCAACCTGCGTCTGCTCTATACCTACATGTACTGCCATCCGGGAAAAAAACTTCTTTTCATGGGCTCGGAAATCGCACAATGGGGAGAATGGGACAGCGAAAAGTCCATCGACTGGGGGTTGCTCAATTACGATAAGCACAAGGGGATTCAGACGCTCATAAAAGATCTCAACAAGGTATACAAAGAGCAAAAACCGCTTCATCAGTTAGATTTTGACTGGAGCGGATTTCAGTGGGTCGATTTTTCCGACGCGGACAACGGAATACTCGCCTTCATCAGGAGGGGCAAAAAAGATTACGACAATCTTATTTGCATCTTCAACTTCACGCCGCAGGTGCACTATGACTATGTGATTGGAGTTCCTAAAGCCGGTAAGTACCGTACCGTATTCAACAGTGACTCGGAATTTTACGGAGGAAGCAATTTCGGCAATATCGAACTGGTGGCAGAAGAGGGGGAGTTCCACAATCAGCCGGCTAGTGTGCACATCAATATTCCTCCGCTGGCCGGAGTTATTATTAAATCCATGTAATTCAATCCGTTTTGTGTATGGACTTTATCAGATCTTGTGGCACCCTTGTCCACCCCACATCCTTCCCCTCCGATTTCGGGATAGGAGATCTTGGTGATAAGGCGTATCAATTCATCGACTTTCTCGAGGAGACGCACCAGGGGGTCTGGCAGATTCTTCCGCTCGGCCCAACGGGTTTTGGCAATTCGCCCTATGCAAGTTATTCGGCATTTGCTGGTAACCCTTATCTCATCAGCCCTGAAGTTCTGATGACCAAGGGCCTGCTCAAAAAAAAGGAGCTGGACAAGCACAGGATTCCGCAGAAAACCAGTGTTGATTATGATGAGGCCTATGCGATCAAGGACGAGCTGTTCACTCTCGCATGCAAGCGATTTTATGAGCGTAATGATCCCGATGAGCAGAAGCGGTTCGGGAAGTTCAAAAAGGATAACGCAAGCTGGCTGAATGATTACGCTCTCTTCATGTCCTGCCTCATCGAAAAGGGTAAAAGACCATGGAACCAATGGGAGGAAGGGCTTGCACGGCGGGATAAAAAAACGCTGCAATCTGCCAGAAAAAAGCACAGTGAGAAGATAGACTCCCAATATTGGGTTCAGTTTGAGTTTTTTGAGCAATGGATGGCCCTTCGCAAATACGCCAATGATAAAAACATCAAAATAATCGGGGATATTCCGATTTTTGTGGATCACAACAGCTCCGATGTCTGGGCAAATAAAATGTTTTTTGATGTGGATGAGACCGGCAACAGGCTGCTGGTTTCCGGTGTTCCGCCCGATTATTTCAGTGATACCGGCCAGCTTTGGGGCAATCCGCTTTATCGCTGGAAAGAGCTTGAAAAAGACGGATACAAATGGTGGATCGACCGGTTTCGCCAGATGTTTGTAATGTTTGATGCAATACGGGTGGATCATTTCAGGGGTTTTGATGCCTACTGGGAAATCAAGGCGGATGCCAAGACAGCACAAAACGGACGCTGGGTTAACGGGCCGGGCGAAAAGCTGTTCGTAGCCATTGAAAAAAAGCTGGGCAAGCTGCCTATTATCGCCGAGGATCTCGGTGTCATAACGCCAAACGTGGTTAAACTAAGAAACCGGTTCGATTTTCCAGGCATGAAGGTGCTTCAGTTTGCATTTGATGATCCGGGGAACGGGTTTCTTCCGCACAATTTTCAGAATGCCAACTGCATTGTCTATTCAGGTACACACGATAATGACACCTCTCTGGGCTGGTACAACCAGGCGCCTGAGTCGGAAAGGAACTATCTGCGCGAGTACACACAGTCAGACGGATCCGATGTCAGCTGGCAGCTGATCCGACTTGGAATGCTGTCTGTCGCCAATCAGGCCATTTTCCCGTTGCAGGATTTCATGGCGCTTGACGGCGACCACCGCATGAACTTTCCGGGGACAACCGAAAACAACTGGCTGTGGCGCTATACCGATGATATGCTGGACAGTCTTGACAAAGAGTGCATACGGCATGTCATCGCCATCAGCAACAGGAACACGCGTGATGCCCGATCGGATTCCAATTTGTCCGATATTGAAGCAGAAGAACCCTGATAGTTTTCGGTTCAGGCCAATATTGCGTATATTTACAGATTAACCACCATGGCCATTCTCCATCACATATTACTGAGATATATGGGAGGCAGATAACTATCTGTATTCATTTAACTGGCCGCTATTTTTTTCCACAAGTTCACAGTTTGTTTTGGCCTGACCTCATGAGTGTGAACCTGTCGGAATCGAAACAACTGTCCGGAACCGTGAATTAACTAATTATGAAAATCCTATACGCTGCAGCTGAAATCTCACCTTTTGCGCGGATGACCCATACCGCGGATCTTCTCCGCTTTCTACCGGCATCCCTTCAGGACAAAGGCTTTGAAATCCGCCTGCTTTTGCCAAAGTACGGATCCATCAATGACCGCAGGAACAGACTGCACGAGGTCATACGGCTTGCCGGTATCAAGGTCCGTGTTGGAGGCAAGGATGAGAGCATGCGCATTAAGGTGGCCAGTATTCCCAATGCCAAACTTCAGGTGTATTTTCTTGATAACGACACCTATTTCAAGAGAAAAGGACTATTTACCGATCCGCAGACTGATAAATTTTTTCCTGATAACGACCATCGCCTTGTATTCTATAATAAGGGTGTTCTGGAAACCGTTAAGAAACTTGGTTGGAAGCCTGATGTCATCCATTGTCATGACTGGGCGTCCGGTTTTATTCCGGTCTTTCTCAAATCCATTTACAAGGATGATGACAATTTTTCCCGGACTCGGGTGATTTTTAATGTACACAGCGCAGCCAACCTCGGTGTTTTTGATGAGAGCATTCTCGATCTCATGTCCCTGCCGGAAGATTTCGACCGCAGTTCGGTTCTTTTTGACGGCAAGGTTGATTTTCTCAGAGCCGGTCTCTCCTACGCCGATCACATAGTGACCGGCAATGAGTTGGGTTCGGAGTTGGATGATACGTTCGAGGCGCTTGGTATTACCCCGGACAAAATCCAGGGATCTCCCCAGGATGTTTCCAGCAAATTTGCTGACTACTACAAAAAAATTACGCAATAACCACTGGTTTTACGCTCTATGTATACGTTCGACGGCATTTTGAACCGTCTGACACTCCCCCTGACCCTGCTTTTGGCAGTTGGACTATTCGCTTCTTGTGATGATACTCCGATTGTCGGCGGCGAGCTCTCCCCGGATGATGTCCAGGTTCATGCCGATACGGTTATCATTTCCAATTTGTCGCTTGTAAGTTCTCCATCTTTCAGCGGTAACCTGATCTATGTGACGACAGGCAAAGTAGATGACCCCGTTTTCGGTAAAATCACAGCCACAGCTTTGCTTCGGCCCACAATCGCACGGGATGCACAGGTCGATACCATCGGCGAAAATGCGGTTGCCAGGCTCAGTTTGAATATCAGCAGCCGATACGGCCATGAGTCAGCTCCGGGTGATTTCCAGGTGGTTGAAATTGGCCGTCCCTGGAGGAGCACATCATGGCGCTATGATTCTATCCCGGATTTTGCCAGGAATCCCGATATGAGCAAGAAGGTGGTCGGAGAATTCACCTTGACCGGAACAGACTCGATTACTGTTCGTCTGAGCGATGAATGGACCAGAAGGTACCGGGAAATATTCCATAATCCTTCAGCCTCCGAAAAGGATTCTCTCTATCGTGCCGATCTTCCCGGACTGGCCATCGTGCCGGCTGAGGGAACAGACAAAATGTTTTCCATTCAGGTTTCACGGGCCAATCTACTCATTCAGTCGGGAGATGGCACCATTGATCTGATCAAGGAAATAAGCAGCTGGGCGGTGAGTCTGGATAAAGAAGGGCCCAATGAACAGGTTATCGGTACCAGCAAACCCGTATTCAATACCAGGGGCAGCATGCTCAAGCTGGACTTCGATTTTTCGGAGGAGTTTCTTGGAACTACCAATTTTTCAAGGGTGGAGCTCGTTCTCTATGAGGATACACTGCGCATGAAAAGCGGGGTATCAGCCGATTTTGAACGTCCCGGATCCGAAACATTGCGAATTTTCTATCTTGAACCGGATCAGATCCCTTATGCAATCAATATAGACCCGCGATTTCAGACAAACCGTCGCAGTGAGGACAGTTCATACCGCGTAAACGCAACAAACCTGGCCAATGAATTGATACGTGGAGGCGGAAACAGCCGCAGCCTGTATGCTGTCATTGGAATTAATGACGGGCGATTCCAGCCCACACTGTTATCCGGAAGCGCTCCACCCCACCGACAGCCAAAGTTGCTGATCACCAGTATTTCCAAAGAGCAGTAAGCTGACCACTATGAGACGATTATTCAAAACCATCCCGGCTCTTGCTATCCTGGCAGCCGGTATCTGTTCCCCGCTAAATGCACAGGATATATGGAAAGGTGGATCAGCCTATTCCCACTTTGGTTTGGGTACACCCCATGATTTCCGGTCTTCCTATGCCTATGGCATGGGCGTTTATGGTGTGGCCCTGCACGACAGCCGGGTTCCCGGCATTGCAAATCCGGCAGCATGGTCGCGTGCCATTTTTACCAATGCAAGTGGCACCTTTGAGATTTCAAACTACGATGCCAGCTCCAGGGATACACAATATCGGTCATCAGAATTTCATGCCGGCCCGTTTCAAGTGGTCATGCCGGTTTTCCGTGATCGGCTTGGGATTGCCCTGTCTGTTTCGCCGCTGACCTCATCACGTTATACGCTCCAAAATCAGTATCTCCTTGGACCCGGTGAGAATCATAGCGGAGGCGAACTGCAGTATGTTATTGAAAATTCGGGAAGTGGTGGCATCAACAAAATCGAGCTGGGTTTCGGCTACCGTATTACAAATTCCTTTTCCATCGGATACGCACCATCGTTGTTTCTTGGATCCATAAAGCGAACCCAGTCGGTATTCTTTGACAGTCCCGACTACAGACCAACTAATTTACAGGAATTTACATCTCACTATGGATTTGGAAATCGTTTTGGCATATATTTCTCTCAGAGAAATACATTTCGACAAAATGACCGGTTCATTTTAGGGGCGATGGTATCTCTTCCGGTCAATTTTGTTTCTGAACGAAAACTTGAGTCACGAATTGATTTCAGCAATGTGACCATTCGGCCGGCATCGGATTATGGAGACGGGCAAGCTACGTATCCTATGGAAGCCAGTGCCGGATTTTCCTATAATCCCAATCCCTATTTTCAGATCAGTACCGATGTGCTCTATCAGAACTGGAACGATTACACCAACTTCAGTGGTGAGTCGGAAGCATTCCTGAAAGACCGAATACGTGCAGGTCTGGGGGGGCAGTTTGTCGCCACCCGCAGGGACGCATCCTCATTCTGGTCGAACTTTGTCTACAGGTTAGGCGTATCATACGATACAGGCAGTTTGAAACTCAACAATACCGATATTGAAACCTTCACCATACATAGCGGCCTCAGCATACCATCTTCCCGGACAAACTCGTCGATCGATATTAATGCCGAGTATGGATTCCGCGGGACGGAATCATCGGGGCTTATATCGGAAAGGGTTTTCGCATTGAAACTTTCTTTCAATTTATCTGAACTCATGTTCATTCAACGCCGTCTGCAATAAGCAAACAGCAACAGCTTAATCTCAAAGTCATGGCAAAATATATTATCATTTTTGTTACCATTCTGATTGTTTCCGGCGCGTCAAATGCACAGCCATTCGGTTACACGCCACTTCAGATCCAGTCTCTGTTTGCCGAAGATTATCGGAATGAACAGTATCAGCAAGCACTTATCTACGGTCGCTGGCTTGTTGAGGCTCATCCGAAAGAAATGGAGATGTATCCGGGCAATTATCCGGCAGAGCGCAACTTCCGGAGGATGATCGACATCTATGAGTATCTCTCTACTCAGCAGGATGATCCCGCACTTCGTGAAGCGTATCTGGATTCCTCCTTGCAAATGTTTGACAGGGTTTTCGCTCTGTTCACAGAGGATGAAATCGACCATTACCGCTGGCATTTCAATCGGGGCCGCTTCTATCAAAGCAATTCGGACTATATTCAGAATGCGTTCCAACAGGCGCTGGAAGATTATGAAACCATGTTCAATCTCGATCCCAAGCGGGCAACCGAGTCAGGAAGCGGGTACTATGTGCAGCTTATTGTTCAGAACTATGCCCGTCAGAATGATCGGGACAATGCCTTTCGGATCATAAATGAGGCGGAGCCGTTCGCAGACGAGGAAACCAGCCGGTTTTTTGCACAGACGCGTAACGAGCTGATTACCGATCCGGCAGAACGGATTGAACTGCTTGTTGAAGATCTGGAGGAAGATCCCGGGAATGTGGAAATTATGCAGGAGCTATACGAGCTGTATATCGCTGTTGGGGATGGTTCCAATGCCAGGGAAATGGCAATTAAAATGTACGAGTATGAGCCCAGTGTGACCAATGTGACCCGGCTTGCCGACAAAGCAGAGAATAGCGGAGATTACAGGGAAGCAATCCGATACTTGTCCGAAGCGCACGGGATTCAGCAGGGAACCATGAAAGCCCGGACTTCACTGCGCATTGCTGACAACTATTTGAATCTTCGTGATCTGCAGGAGGCCAGGCGCTTTGCACGACGGGCTGCAAGCGAAGACCCGAACTGGGGAGAGCCGCAGATTACTATTGCACAGATTTACGGTGAAGCTGTTTCCAGATGCGCCGGCTCAGAAATGACACGCATAGACAAGGTGGTTTACTGGCTGGTGCTTGACTATCTGGACAGAGCCAGACAGCGTAACTCCAATGTCTCCAGCACGGTTAACAGGCTGTACCGGACCTATGAACCCGTTACTCCCACGGCCGAAGAGAAATTCTATCAAAACTGGAATACGGGTGAAAAAATCCGTGTTGACGGTTCACTAAAAGAATGTTACTCCTGGATAGGTGAAGAGACGACCATTCGCTAACAGCAGTGAATAGAACGTCCGTCCGGGAATAACTCCTTTCTGATGTAAAGCAATAGTCCTGATACATTTCAACAAGGACACGCGGGATGATTGTGTTTTCCAGGCAGCCGTACATAACTGCCTGGAAAACCTGCAATTTCCTGTATTTATAGACAAAACAACAAAAAAATGAGTAATTCCCAGGATAAAAGATCACGCCACAGAAATAAGAAAAAGGGCAAAAAAAATCGACCCAAGGGGAAAAAGGGGAGCAACCAGAACCGTGGCGGTGGTCTGCCAAGTTTTCTTGAAAATCAGCATGTAAAGCCAGCGGGCGTCTATTCCGGTATCATGGAGGTGACGGAAAAAGGTGTCGGTTATCTGCGTAAGCTGGATCATGAATTCACAGCTACACCACAGGATCCGTTTGTAGTGCCGGACATGGTCCGTTTCTTTAATCTGAAACCCGGACTGCTTGTCGAGGGAGAGATCGAACAGGATCAGAGAGGCAACAAGCGGTTGGTCAGTGTGAATACCGTGAATGGTGAACCGTATGAGGTGTGGGCAAAAGCAGTTAGATTTGACTTACAGACACCGATTATGCCAGTGGATCAAATAAAGCTGTCGCGCAATCCTGATGAAATTGAACAGCGGGTTATCGATCTTATTTCCCCTATCGGCAAAGGGCAGCGGGCATTGATTGTGGCGCCTCCAAGAACAGGGAAAACTGTTCTGCTGAAAAATATCGCCCGGTCGATAGATGAGTATCACCCGGATATTGAACTGGCAGTTCTACTGGTTGATGAGCGGCCGGAGGAGGTAACCGACTTCATCCGGACTACACAGGGACGCGTGTTCGCATCATCAAACGACAAATCGACAAAAAGTCATACCCGCATCTCGGAGCTGTCACTGGGCTATGTAAAACGCAGAGCGGAGATGGGAAAGGATGCCGTACTGCTGATTGATTCTATCACCCGTCTGAGCCGTGCCTACAACGCCGCACAGAGCGGAGGCGGCCGAACGATGTCAGGCGGACTCGATATTCGCGCACTCGACATCCCCAAGAAAATTTTTGGATCAGCACGCAAAATCGAAAATGGCGGTTCACTTACCATTATTGCCACCTGCCTGGTGGAAACCAATTCCCGGATGGATGACCTCATTTTTGAAGAATTTAAGGGAACCGGCAATATGGAGCTGGTGCTGGACCGGGAAATAGCAAACGACCGGATATTCCCGGCCATCAACATTGCGGCTTCCGGCACGCGAAACGAGGACAGGTTCATCGAGGATTCAATGGAAGAGCGCAATATGGTGCGGCGGTACCTGCTGAAAAAGTCGCCCAAGGAATCTATGGCCAGCTTGCTTCAGGTATTGAAACGGACAAACAGCAACGAGGAGCTTCTGAATCAGATAGCTGCCTATGTGTGATGGGGCCCAAATCGTAGCCCGGCGCGTGTAATGGGATCGGGGCAGGCCGGTATTTCAGTATTTGGGTAAACTCGGGTCGATGTCATCAGCCCATTTCAGAATTCCACCCTTGAGGTTTTTGACATTCTTAAACCCGTTTGATTGCAGTATCCGGCATGCTTCAGCACTTCTGGCGCCGCTTCTACAGTAAATGACGACGGGGTTTTCCTTCTCAGAGTCAATTTCGGAGATGCGATCGGCCAGCTGACCAAGAGGGATCAGGCTTCCACCGATGTCCACCAGTTCCTTTTCGAATTTTTCGCGTACGTCGATCAGTAATACGGGGTCGTTTTCATCCAGCATTTTTTTCAATTCCTGGACGGTGATTTCTTCTACAGTCATTATTGGGGTTTGTTTTCTGTTTCGTGATGGTATCGATCCAGCCTGAATTGCTCACCAAGATAAAGCTTTCTGGCCTCTTTGTCTTCCGCTAAAAAGTCAGAGGAGCCCTCTTTGAGAATGCGCCCTTCGAACATCAGATACGCCCGGTCCGTGATGGCCAGTGTCTCGTGAACATTGTGGTCAGTAATCAAAATGCCAATATTCTTCTTCTTCAGGCCGGAAATGATTTGTTGAATGTCCTCAACAGCAATAGGGTCAACACCTGCAAACGGTTCATCAAGCAACAGGAAATTGGGCTTTGTGACCATCGCGCGGGCGATTTCAGTACGGCGGCGCTCTCCACCGGATAAATTGAATCCCTTGCTGTTTACAACGGTTTGCAGATTAAACTCCTCAATCAGCTCATCGGCCCGTTCCCTTCTTTCGGTTTTGCTCAAATCGTAGAACTCCAGAATGGATTCAAGGTTCTGGCGAACCGTGAGATTGCGAAAGACGCTGGCTTCCTGAGACAGGTATCCAATGCCATACCGCGCTCTCCTGTACATGGGGAGTGATGTGATATCTCTGTTGTTCAGAAAGATGCGACCTTTTTCGGCCCGGACCAGGCCTACCACCATATAAAATGTGGTGGTTTTACCGGCACCATTCGGACCAAGCAGTCCCACGATCTCTGACTGATTCACAGAGATGGAAACATGATCCACAACCGTGCGTTTTTTATAACGCTTGACGAGATCCTTGCAGTGCAGTTTTTGTCGTTCTTGCTGTGACATGAATTGGCCTTGTCGTTACAGCGCAGTGGCAATATGCGAAAGAGCCGATTCGAACAGGTATCTGCCGTGATTGGACCCTAAATCGGTTTCAACAGCACGCTCGGGATGCGGCATCATGCCTACCACGTTGCCCTTTTTGTTACAAATGCCGGCAATGTTGCTTACAGAGCCGTTTGGATTGGATTCCGGCGTGATGCTGCCAACCGCATCACTATAACGGAAAACAACCTGGTTAAAGTCCTCAAGCTCCTTCAATAGCTCTCTGTCGGCGTAATAATTCCCTTCACCGTGGGCGACCGGGATATTCAGGACCAGATTGTCAGGGATGGATGTTGTAAAGGGTGTTTCCCGGTTCTGGCAAACCAGATTCACGAATTTGCAAGTAAACCGCAGATGTTCGTTGGCCATCATGGTGCCGGGTAGCAGACGTGCCTCAAGCAGGATCTGAAAACCATTGCAGATACCCAGAATGGGCCCTCCTTTTTCAGCAAACCGAGCTACAGCGTTCATAACCGGTGAAAAACGGGCAATGGCTCCGCTGCGCAGGTAATCTCCGTAAGAAAATCCGCCCGGTATGATGACCCCGTCCACATTGCCAAGCTCATGCTCCTTGTGCCAGATAAAGGTGGCATCTATACCATGAATGTGCTTGAGTGCATGGTATGCATCGTGATCACAATTGGATCCGGGAAAGACAAGTACTCCAAAATTCATGTGTCTGTTTTAAATTAGAAATGTAAGATCAGGCGGTGGTGTCGGGCAAACGGATCTCATAGTTTTCCATTACCGTATTTGCAAGGAGCTTTTCACAGGCTTCGGCTGCAATTTCCCTTGCCTTTTCGGGATCCTCCGTGTCGACTTCAATCTGAATATATTTACCAATCCGGACAGCGGAGATATCGCTGAATCCGAGATTTTTAAGTGCGTGGTGTGAGGCTTTTCCCTTGGGATCCAGAATGGATTCGCGAAGGGTGATAACAATATCTACCTGCATGGCAATAATTGGTTTTGTGATTGTGGAATTGAAAGAAGGTACAGCATTCAGGTTACAGCTGCCAGTTGTTTGACCATCTTAAGCACCGTTTCGGTCAGTTTTTTTTCTGATTGACCGGTTTGTCCAAGCCAGGACACCTGATTCCAGCGTCGGAACCAGGTCAGCTGCCGGCGAGCATACCTCCGGGTGTTCGTTTTTATCTTTTCACGCATTTCATCCGCCGTAAGTTCGCCGCGGATATGGGCAATAGACTCCCGGTAACCTACAGTTTGCAGTGACTGCAGGTCCGGATGGTATCCCATCTCCAGAATACCACTCACTTCATCAAGCAGTCCGTCCTTAATCATGCGATCCACGCGCCTGCTGATGCGATCATGCAATTCGCTGCGCTCCCGATGCAGACAGATCAGCAAGGTGTTATCGGGGAGGGAGAACGGCCGGTTTTTGTGAAAACTGCTGAAAGGCCGCCCGGTTTGCATCCAGACATCCAGTGCCCGGAACATGCGGTGCGGATTGGGACCGTCAATGCGGCGGGCATAAACGGGATCAACCTCCTCAAGTTTTTTTTGAATGGATTGCAATCCCTCCCGGTCGGCGGTCTGCTGCAGTTTGTGCAGATTGGCTTCATTCTTTGGGGGAAGCGAGTCGAGCGGCCGAATGAGTGATTCAATGTAGAGGGTGCTCCCGCCGGCGACCAGCACCGGCATTCCCTGATTTCGCAGGGGAGCGCTCCATTGCTGATAATCGCTTGCGAAATCGGCGGTGTTGTAGGATTCGTCCGGGTTGAGTGTTGAAATGTGGTGGTGTGGGATTTCCTCAAGTATATCCGGGGATACCTTGCCGGTGCCGATATCCAGATATTTATAACACTGCCTGGCGTCAGCGGAGATAACAGGTGTATTAAAATGACGGGCAAGTGTGATGGAAAGATCGGTTTTTCCAGTGGCTGTTGGACCCGCAAGGATTACTGTTGGTGCATTTTTCACGTCAGGTCGTCAGGTCTTCGGATGGCAAAAACGTGCGATTTGCTGTTTCCTGATAAGCGGGAGTTGATATCATGAGTGACGGCCGGGCAGTGTTACAGGGTAAGCTGCAGTGATATCCGATGGGTGAAACCGAGGTCGGAAGCGATGCCTGCAAAACTGCTGAAACCGTAATCGACCATGAAAGCCCCGATTTTAAGTCCGGTGCCCAGTGTGGGTGATACGTACATGGTGCCGCGATCGTCAAGATGCACATCCGTGATGCCGGCCCGTATGAAAACAAGGTCCTTGTAGCCAAGTTCGGTGCCGAGGTGAGGCTCAATGCTCATATCCCCCAGATTCAGATAGTATGTGCGACGGCCCTCAAAGCGAAGATGGCTGTCAACTGCTGCAAGCACAGTAATGTCACCGAAATCGAAAAGCCGCCCGCCTCCAATCCTGATAGATGGTTTTACATACTCGTTTGTGCCATCAGGCAGTGTTTCAGGTTTTCCGGTTTCAGGGTTGATAAAATCCTGAAGCGCGGCCAGTTCATCCTGATTAACCGTCCAGAATTTCATGAGGGTTGAGAAATCAACAAGATTAATGCCGAACTGGTAGCGATCGCCTCGGTGCTGCAGTCCCGCATCCAGGCTGTAACCCCAGGCATTGGCAAACGGACCAAGCCGGGAGTGGATCACCTTTGCAGAAACACCCCAGTGCCAGTTTCCATGCAATGAATTGGAGTAGGAGAGATAGAGAGCCATATCAGAGGCACTGAATTCGCGCATGTAGCTTGTCGGATCGGCTTTTGGCCGGTTCTGCTCCGGATCCCAGGCATGAAGCGTATTTTTAATGCCATCGACACCCTGCCGGATAAAACTAAGGGCTATGACACCGCTGGATCCCTCCACAGGCATGGCGACGGCGCCATAATCGTATCCTACCACACCGGCAAAGCGCTCGGAATGCATGTAGACGAACTGCCAGTTGTCCACACCTGAAAGGCCGGCCGGATTCCAGTATCCCGAGAGGACATCCTGTGTGACCGCTGTATAGGCGCTTCCCATTCCAAGCGGGCGCGCTCCACCCCCGACAGAGAGGAAATCATTGCCATATTTGGCCTCCTCAAACGCCTGTCCGGCTGATGGAGCAACCAAAAAGAAAAGTAAAAAAAATGTGATGAAAACGCGGAATATCATAAAAACAAAAGGCCCGGCGTGTTGGGTATTGATCAATTGAAAACGTTTTATGCCTCTGGTTAGTCTGATCAAGATAAAAAAACGTAATCATTGAATCAGGTATTAGTATTTCTTAGAATAGAATCCGGATTTTTGTACTTTACCCATTGCATAAAAAAGAATTAACAAACCATTCCCAACGATCAGGTAATTTTATGAAATTCAATGTCACAAGCGGTGAGCTGGTAAAAAGTTTGTCGGCCGTTGTTGGTGCCGTTCCTAATAAAGCGACCCTCCCCATCCTTGAGACCGTACTTTTTGAAACCGAGGACAACCGCATCAAGCTGAGTGCATCGGATCTGGAGGTGAGCATCATTGAATATGTGAAGGCCGAGGTTGAGGTTCAGGGCTCGGTTGCAGTGCCCGCGAGGCGGCTTCTGGAGACACTACGTCAACTTCCCGATATCCCGGTAACGTTTGAAGTGGATGAGCGGACACAGGTGCGCTTCCGGACCGACAAGGGAACCTACAAGCTGGCTGGTGAGAAAGCCGAGGATTTCCCGGATATGCCCCTGCTTGAAGATGGAAAGCAAATCAAGACCGACACCGAAGGTCTTAAAGATGCGATCAAAAAGACCAGTTTTGCTGTGTCCAGTGACGATCTGCGTCCCGCAATGATGGGCGTCTTTTTTGATATCGGGGAGGAGGAGAGCCGCATTGTAGCGACCGACGGACACCGGCTGGTGCGGCTAGTACGAAAAGACATTTCCGCAACAGGTCCGATTTCTTTTATTGTTCCTGAAAAGGCGCTCACGTTGGTCTCCAAAGCCCTCGATGAGTCCAGCTGCGAAATGGTTGTTACGGCAGATCACGTCAGTTTCCAATCCGGGAACACTCAGGTGATCACCCGTCTGATCAACGAGCAGTATCCCCGTTACGAGTCGGTCATACCCAGGGAGAACGACAAGACACTGAAAATCAACCGGGACCAGATGCTGGCAACCGTGAAGCGGGTATCCGTTTTTTCAAGTTCGACCACCAGGCAGATTCGTCTTGAGATGAAGCCGGATGAAATCATAATATCGGCCGAGGATCTGGATATGAGCAGCGAGGCGAAAGAGAGCATCGCGTCCGAATACTCGGATGAGCCGATGGAGATAGGTTTTAACGCACGATATTTGATGGATGTGCTGAACAATATCGACGATCCTGAGGTGGTTTTTGAGTTTTCGACGCCAAACCGTGCCGGCATTGTGCGCCCGTCTGTCCAGGATGACGATGAGGATATGTTGATGCTGGTTATGCCGGTCATGCTGAACACGTACAGTTGATGCAGCTATGCCTTCTACGCCCCGAATCATAACGCTGACATCCGACTTCGGGAGTCAGGACTACTATGTCAGTGCGATGAAGGCCGTTATTCTGGGAATCTCGCCCCAGGTAAGACTTGTGGATGTCTCCCATGATCTCCCTCCCCAGGATATCATGGCCGGAGCCTGGGTTCTCAAAAACACCGCGTTTCTGTACCCGCCGGGGACAATTCATCTTGCTGTAATTGACCCGGGTGTGGGCAGTACCCGCCGTCCGGTGCTTGTCCAGGTAAGGAACCAGTTTTTTGTCGGACCGAACAATGGTCTTTTTTCGCTGGTGGTGGAGAGTGAAGAGCACAGGGTATTTGAACTAAACAACAAAAGGTACTGGCGGGAATCGATTTCCACAACATTTCACGGGCGTGATATCTTTGCACCTGTAGCAGCCTGGCTGAGCAATGGCGAGCCTCCCGAAAATTTCGGCAGCGAGCTAGGTGAGCTGACAACCTACCGGTGGGCAAAACCGATATCCGATGATGAGGGTGTGCAGGGCTGGGTGATGCATATCGATCGCTACGGAAATCTGATCACCAATATTCCGCAGGCGTTCATTCAAAAATATGGCCGCGAATCAGCGTTTAAAATTTATGTCGGGAATACCATTCTGAAGGATATTTCCGATGCTTTTTCGGATGTGCCTGACGGCGAGGCAGTTGCACTGATCGGCAGTTCCGGAATGCTTGAAATAGCCATAAACAAGGGCAATGCAGAACACATGCTCGGGGTGGAAAAAGGCGCACCGGTTTCTTTGGTAATTCAAAAAAGTGTATCTTAATTAATGCAATCAAAACAATGCTGCATGCGTTGTAAGTAGCCGAAACAACAGGTTGGTTACGGTATCACAATAATTGGGTCATATTCCACTAATTGAAAGAGTTTTTAAAGGATTGTTGGAATTCGTGGATGAAAGTTGCTGAAAAATACAATTGAATGGATTGTGCTTTGTGAGCACATGTTCCGGTTCCGGATAAAAAAAAAGATTAGACTGCTATTTATGGCACATATTGACATTGATGAAAATCGCTGGCCGATAGTTATCATTACACTGTCTGGGAAAGAGTCGCTGAAGGACATCCGTGATTTTTTGCAAAAACTGGAAGCATATCAGTCACGTGATGAGGACTTTTGCTTTGTGATGGATCTTCGTGAAATGCAACACATGCCCCAGGATGCCCGGGACCTGCTGATTCTCTGGCTGAAGGAGACGGACCTGCATCAGCTTGCCGGCACTGCTGTTGTGGTATCCTCTTCATTGATGCGGGTATACCTTTCATCGGTGATCTGGATAGCAAAGTCCCGGTATCGCCGCAAGAGATGGTTCAAGCACAAAACCGTCCGTTCGTTGAGTGAGGCTTATGAGTGGTCCCGTGAACAGCTTCACCTTTCACGGCCGCACAGACCCGGTAATGGCAAGGGCTGAACCTGAGTTGTTCCGGCCCGGGAGCATTGCCGAACGAACAAATTTATGGAGGGTGACAGCGCATGTCTATGAACCGTTATGGCGTCGCTTTTCAACAGGTATACTGACCCGCGGAAAATGGACACTTCAGGAAGAGTTTGACTTGGTCTGTCGGCTGCTGCAGCCGAAGAACAAGGGGATTTATCTTGATATCGGCAGCTCGACGGGCGTTTATGCCCGGGCGATCGTGGCTGCCAATCCGGAATCCACAGTGGTATTGATTGACTACTCCAGGCCCATGCTTCGGAAAGCACAAAAAAAGCTTGGCAATAACAAACGGGCTGTCTTTCTGTTGTGCAATGCGGAACATCTGCCGCTTCCGGATAATTCTGTTGACGGAGCAGTCATGGGGGGTACCCTGAATGAGATGACCGAACCGAGACTGGTTCTGCGTGAGTTGGAGAGGGTAATGAAAAAGGGGGCGATAGCCGTGGTGATGCATCTTGTAAGGCATCGGGAAAAGCGATCTCTGCTGCAAAAAATATTGGCCGGCGGGGGTGTGTGGTTTCCGTTGCCGGGGGAAGCCGACGCGCTTTTTCAGGAGGCCGGTTTTGAAACGATGCAATCCGGGATTGCGGGCATCATGCGGGTGAGCAGGCTGCATAAGCCTGGTTGATGCCAAAACCTGATTTAATCAGCTACATCCTGTCCGGTGCCGATATGCCCAAAATACCCAGTCCGTTGGCGAGAACGACCGCGGCCACTGTCAGGAGCCCGGTCCGCGCAAATGCCAGCTGCTCATCCACACCCAGAATCCGGCAATCGTGATAGAATTTGTGGAAAGCGGTGGCCAGATCATTCAGGTAGTTTATCAGCTTGTGCGGCTCGCGTTGAATGGCCGTTTGAGTGATAATATCGGGAAACTCAAGAATCCGCTTGATAAGTGTAACCTCCGAATCATGATTTAGCAAGCTGAAATCAAGCGATTTATCACTGTAATCATAGTTTTCACGAACCTTTCTCAGGATGCTCTGGATGCGGGCATGGGCATACTGAAGATAGAAAACCGGGTTCTTTTCCCCCGCCTGCTTGGCCTCATCGATATCGAATTCCAGATGGGTTCCGGGAGCCCGCATCAAAAAGAAGAAACGGGTGACATCGGCGCCCACTTCATCCATCAATTCGTCAAGTGTTACGAAATTGGCTTTGCGTGTACTCATCTTGAAGGGCTTTCCGTCTTTGACAATGGTGACAAACTGATATACGATTACGTCAATTTTCTCACTATCGAATCCGCACGCCTTGACGCCGGCTACCACGTCTGGATAGGTGGCGATGTGATCGGCACCGAACACATCGATCGCAAGATCAAAACCCCGCTCGATTTTGTTGATGTGATAGGCAATGTCTGGCAGGCGGTAGGTCGGTTCGCCCGAGCTTTTTATGAGCACCGTATCCTTTTCCTTGCCGAACTCGGTGGTTTTAAACCACGTCGCCCCATCTTCCTCGTATACCAGTCTCTTTTCCCGAAGCAAGCCGATTACCTTGTCAATGGAGCCGTCTTCATAGAGCGTGTTTTCATTAAAGAAGGAGTCCATGGAGATGTTCATCCGGGCCAGCGTCTGCTTGATGTCTTCAAAAATGCCTTCTTCCGCCGCTTTTCGGAATATCGCAATATGCTCTTCTCCCGTCAGATTATCGCCATTCTCATTGCGAACTTTTTCAGCAATTTCCGTGATATAAGCGCCTTCATAGCCGCCCTCGGGGAATTCGGCATCCTTGCCGACGGCCTGAAGGTATCTTGCGCGGACGCTTTCCGTCAGAACCCGCATCTGTCGACCTGCGTTGTTGAAATAATACTCGCGCTGAACGTCACCGCCAGCCCATTCAAGTACCCTTGCAATAGTATCACCCAGAACGGCATTGCGTCCGTGCCCCACGGTCAGCGGGCCGGTCGGGTTTGCACTCACAAACTCCACCTGAATACTTTTATTTACAAGAAGACAGCCTTTGCCATATTCACTGCCGGCCCGGTAAGCCACTGATAGCTGGTCAGCCAGCCAGCTGTCGGAAAAGCGAAAGTTGATGAAGCCCGGACCGGCAACGTCAACACTTCGGATATACCCGGATGTCGCATCAATGCGTTCTGCAATTTTGTGAGCGATTGAACGGGGATTGTCCTTCAGTGCCTTGGCCAGGGTTAACGCCACATTGGTGGCTGCATCACCATGTTCCGGTGACCGGGGTTTTTCAATGGTTATTTCAGGTATGTCAAGGTCAGGGGCCAGCTGCCGGAGAGCGGCTTCAATTTGTTGCTTCAGGTAGTCTTGCATTGCAGATATGATATTTATTTTAAGCTTCAAATATACAAGCTTTTCCTGAAGGAAGCTGAAGTTATCCCATCAATCCCTCCGCCCTCATGCTCAGATGGTCATAGCCGGCAATGATAATATGGTCATCGACCTTGATGTCGAGCATATCACCGGCCTGCATCAGTTTCTTTGTGATGGCCATGTCTGCCCGGGAAGCACGGCGGTTTGCAGAGGGATGATTGTGGACAATGATGATGCTGTTGGCCTCATTCATGATGGCTTGCCGCATCACTTCGGCCGGATCAACCACCGTTGCCGTTTTGCCTCCCTTGCTGATGACCTGGTGGCCGGTTACCATCTTGGCGGCATTCATGAAGACCACCAGAAACTGTTCTGTCTGCAGATCTCTCATGCGTGGACCGAAGTAGGAAGCCACATCTTCCGGTGTCTTGAAAAAGACAGGTTTGCCATTGCTGCCGGATTGCAGCCTTCTGGAGAGTTCAAACGCCGCTTCCAGTGTGATCGCTTTTACGTCGGCTACACCTTCGATAATGCGAAGCTCACGCCAGCTTTTGCGCACCAGCTTGTGCAATCCCCCGAAATGTTGCAGCATGGTGCGGCAGGTGTCAATGACATTCATTTTTCTACTGCCGGTGCGCATCAGTATGGCGAGAAGCTCGGCGTCGGTCAGGCTTTCCGCACCGAATCGGATCAGTCGTTCACGAGGCTGCTCGTCTTCGGAAAGATCCCTGACCATACGCCTGGGCCTCTCTGCCTGGGTCAGTATATAACTTTTGGATGCTTCTGGTCTCACTGCGATGTCGTTATGTTATCACAAAAAGTTCTCACTTTGATGTCGAACCTTGAATAGTCAAGGAATTTCATACATGTAAGACCAGTATGGCTGCCGTTTCTTACAAAATATTTTTCTCCATTTTGTAGTGCAGGCCGACTTTTTGAATCATGAACTCATCCGAGATCACCTTGTAGCCCATTCCCTTGTAAAAAGGAACCGCTCCGGTGCGGGCATTGCACCATATTCGTACTTCCGGGTTGCCGAAATGTGCCAGGCAATATTCCCTGAGACGGTTTTCAGAGAAGTTCAGAAGGGCCCGGCCAATTCCTTTTTGCTGCCAGTTCCTGTCTGTGGCCATGCCTCGAAGCTGCCAGGAAGGAATCTTTTTTCCGGTATTTCCAATAAGTGTCAGGCAGCCTATGACGGTATTTTCACTCCACGCGGCAAAATGCAATGTATGTTCATCATTATCTTCGGGAAAGCGGGCTGAATCCATCGGTTTTCCCGCACGCAACTCCCGGGCACGCAATGGCAGAATATCATTAACGCCGACCGGTCCGCAGTGAAAGCCGGCACCCTCCGTGTTGTCACTGCCGTATGGTTCGTTGGATCGAAAACGTTCATCAGGTCCGCAAGTCATGTTGAATCACCCTCACTGGCTTCAGGAGCCGCCGCCCATAAGTGGTTCATCCATGGCTCGGATGCTGGCATTGGGAAGTCCGCCCGGGAAATTCATTTTCGAAAGCTCGATGGCTTTGATTACAATATCAAGATGGCGTTCCTTCGAATTCTGATAGAAGGATTGAGCCGCATCGCCCAGCTTGGGCTTTCCGTGAAGGGGCTTGTCGCTGATGCAGAGCAGGGTGGCGTTTGGAATGCGGTAGCGGAATCCGTTGGTTGCAACCGTAGCCGATTCCATATCAATAGCGATGCTGCGGCTGATGTGTATTTCCTGAACCACCCGCCGCTTCATGAACTCCCAGTTCCTGTTGTCAATGGTGTAGACCGTACCAGTCCGGTAGGTCATTTTTTCTTCATCAAGTACGGACTGGAGCTGATAATTAAGTGTGTTATTGGGGATGATGGGGACATTCTTGGGCATACTCGCATCAAGCACTCCATCGGCCCGCATATACCCGGATGCAAGTACAAAATCACCGATTTCCTGATGGTTCCGGAGTCCGCCGCAGTGACCGACCATGATCATGGCATCCGGACGCAGTACGGCAATATGATCGGTGATGGTTTTGGCATTTGAAGGCCCTACTCCGATATTGATAAGTGTAAGCCCCAGATTGTCTTTCAGCTTGTGGTGGTATGCCGGCATCTGGACATTCCGTCCGGGTCGCACACAATCCGGAAACCGCTGTTTGAACACCTCCACATGCATGTCATAATTGGTAAACATGATATAGCGCTGAAAGTCACGTGCGTTGGTTCCTGTATAATGCTGAAGCCGGTCCAGGGACAGGTCGATGCGTTCCGCACGAAACAGGAAGAGCTTCTTCTTGGTGAAATCCCAGTGATCTTCGTCAATCGCATCCAGCAGCTTGGGATCATTGAGTGAGACGTACTCCCGCGATGGTGATATGGCAACTTCGGCACCTGCCTGTACCAGCTTTGTCAGTTCACGTTTCAGATACCAGCGGTAGACATCGGGCTTGGCAAATTCGCCTTCGATAACCGGATTGTGTTCCGACCATGTCCGCGTGACCTTCATTTTGGGATAATATCCATCCCTGTAGATTTGATCCATAAGATCGCAGGCCTTGTCGATTTGCCGGGGGAGGGTGTCTTTTTCCGTGTCGGCATTACTGATGATTATCTCTGGTTTATTTGACATAGCGAAGAAAATGATGGAGCTTTAGTCAAGCTCGGATATGATTCAGTTGAATGACTCGGATGATATTGTCTGCCGGAATCCCCGGATGATCCGGCCGGGATCGTCTATCAAAGATAGGCCGATTCTGTCCACGTATTCAAATATTGATATGACATCGGTACTTTTCCCAAAAAAGCATGCGCAGTGAACCTGTTTTACATTATCGGCGTTTGCACCTGTAAGGATTATCGACTATCCTGATCCTGAAAAACAAGAACAAAGAACCTTGATACAAGTCACGGAGAACACGCCATGATCAAACCGGGTATAAAAATCGACACCTCGTTCACATTGGAAATACCGGATGGACAAGACGGAAAGAAGATCATCTTTTCTGAACTGCTGGATCAACCTGTCATTGTTTCTGTTTATATGAAGAACAACACCGGCGGCTGTGACCGGCAGAATAAAAGTCTTGCCGAAAAAGCGGAAGAAATAGCAAAAAAAGGCTACAAACTGGTGGCCATAAGCAAGGATTCCTGCCGATCGCATAAAAATTACGCTGAGAAACTGGGAATTGGCTATATTCTTGCCTCTGATCCGGATCACAATTTCGCAAGGGCAACAGATTCGCTGGTTGAGAAAAAAATGTATGGCAAGACCTTTTCCGGCCCGTCCCGTTCAGCCTATTTTATTGATACGGATGGAACGGTCAAAGCCGTTATTGAGAAGGTCGATACGGCCAGGCACGCCGAGGAACTGCTGGAAAAAATCAAAGAACTCAACTCCTGAACGGGAGTGATAATAACTGTCTGAATGAAGTCGCTTATAATCGTTGAATCACCGACCAAGGCCAAAACCATTAAAAAGTTTCTGCCGAAATCCATGACCGTGGATTCCTGCAACGGGCATATCCGGGATCTGCCGGCATCTGCCAAAGAGATACCGGCGAAACTAAAGAAAAACAAGTGGGCAAACCTTGGGATTGATATCGACAATGAGTATGAGCCGCTTTATGTGATATCACCGCAAAAGAAGAAGACGGTCAGCCGGCTGAAAAAGTTGATCAAGGAAGCGGATGAGCTGATACTGGCGACGGACGAGGATCGCGAAGGCGAGGGAATTTCCTGGCACATCATGGATGAGCTGAAGCCCAAAATTCCTGTCAAGCGCATGGTTTTTCATGAAATCACAGAAGAGGCGATTGAAAAGGCGCTTCGTGATTTTCGTGATATCAACATGAACCTGGTGAATGCCCAGGAGGCCCGTCGTGTTGTGGATCGTCTCGCCGGTTACACGATATCACCTCTGCTTTGGAAGAAGATTGGTCCGGGGCTCTCGGCAGGCCGGGTGCAATCTGTTGCTGTTCAGCTGCTTGTGAATCGTGAACGGGAGCGTATGCGGTTCCGGAGCGGAAGTTACTGGGATCTGAAAGCGGTGCTGGAATCAGCCGTTGAGCAGGCCGGCGGCAGCTCCGATGCTTCCGGCTCAAGGACGTTCGAAGCAGAAATGACGCACCTGGATGACAAGCGACTCGCCAATGGAAAGGATTTTGATGAATCAACCGGCAAGCTGAAGAAGCCGGAAAAGGTAGTGCTACTTGGCGAGGATGAGGCAACGGGCCTGAAAGAGGAACTTATATCAGCTTCATGGGATGTTTCAAGCGTTGAAACAAAAACGCAAAAACGCTCTCCGGCACCGCCGTTCATCACTTCCACGCTTCAGCAGGAGGCGAACAGAAAATTCGGGTATACTGCCAGAGATACCATGCGTATTGCGCAGAAACTGTATGAAGAGGGTTATATTACCTACATGCGAACCGACTCGACGAATCTCTCGAATCAGGCGGTTCAGGCGGCCAGACATGCCGTGAAACACATGTACGGCGAGGATTATCTGAGTTCCAAGGTACGCACGTACTCGACTAAATCGAAGGGTGCACAAGAGGCGCACGAAGCCGTACGTCCGGCAGGAAGCCATTTCCGGACCCCATCGGATACAAGCCTGGCCGGGCGCGAGGCCAAACTGTATGATCTGATATGGAAACGGACGATGGCCACACAGATGGCTGAAGCCCGGATCGAATTCACCAATGCCATTATTGAGGCCAGGACCGAAACCTCCAAAGCACAATTCAAGGCTTCGGGTAAAAAAGTCCTCTTCCCCGGGTTCTTCCGTGCCTATGTGGAAGGAAGTGATGATCCGGAGGCCGTGCTGGAGGATCGCGACACGCCATTGCCGACACTGCGTAAAGATCAAAAGCTGGATTGCAGTGATGTCATCCCGGTTGAACACGAAACCAAGCCGCCGGCGCGCTTTACCGAGGCAAGTCTTGTCAAGCAGCTTGAGAAAGACGGCGTTGGCCGGCCGAGCACCTATGCGACCATCATCGGAACCATAATGGAGCGGGATTATGTGCGAAAAGAGGGCAACGCCCTGGTGCCTACATTTACGGCTTTTGCCGTCACGGAATTGTTGGAAAAGTATTTTCCCGATCTGGTTGATGAGCAGTTCACGTCACAAATGGAGCAACGGCTTGATGATATCGCCACCGGAAAGGAAGATCGTCTGCATTATCTGAAATCCTATTATGAAGGTGATAAAGGGTTGAAAAGCATGGTTGAGAATCAGGAATCCAGGATTGATCCGCAGGATGCGCGCCATATTTCGCTGCCGGTTGAAGGCCTGAATGGAATGCGTGTTTTTTTGGGTCGTTTTGGCCCGTATGTCCAGCTGAAAAAAGAAGACGGCGAGGATGTGATGGGATCGATCCCTGATAATATGTTTCCCAGTGATGTGACAGTTGAAAAGCTCAAAAAGCTGGTGGAGAAAAGTGAGAAGGGTCCGGAATCCCTTGGTAAGGATCCCGGGTCGGGTGAGCAAGTCTATGTACTGACCGGCAGGTACGGTCCGTACGTCCAGCTGGGAGAAGTTACCGAAAGCAACAAAAAGCCCAAGCGTGTTTCACTGCCAAAAGGAATGAAAGAGCCGGAAGTGACCCTGGAGGTTGCTTTGAAACTGCTGTCACTGCCAAGACCACTCGGCGAACATCCGGAAACGGGCAAGATTGTCAAGGCAGGAGTTGGCCGTTTCGGTCCCTATGTTGTCCATGATGGAACATTTCAGTCATTGGGCAAGGATGACGATATCCTTGATATCGGTCTGGACAGGGCGGTTGAGCTTTTAAAGCAGAAGAAGCAGAAGCAAAAAGGAAAGACATCGTCGGTAATCAAAGACATGGGAGAACATCCGGAAAACGGGGAGAAAATCCAGATTATGACTGGCCGGTACGGACCCTATATCAAATATGGGAGAAAGAACATAAGTATCCCCAAAAACAGGGATGCTGAATCTCTGGACATGGGTACGGTACTTGATCTTATCAAGCAAAAAGTTGGCTAGCGAGGGAACCATGCAAAAAAAGTCGATGGACTTTTTTGTTTATCCGCCCAATCTGCAAGTGCTGGATCTGGCATCAATTGTGGGCATGTATCGATCACGGGGAGAACCGAAAAGAGCCGCATCCGGTGAATATTTTGCGTGTGCAAAGTCAAAAAAGCTGGTAAAAGAGGCCAAGTTCTGGTTTGGACTGTATTACAGTCAGCCGGCATGGGACCAGATGCTCACAAAAGACTCATCCGGCTATCCGATGACGGAAGTCGAATTCGCCATTTTGGGAATGACGATTTATCCACCGGAGGACAACAGCCATCGCAGCAACATAGAGACTCATGCGGGTATCATTCCCCAGCTGTCGTTTCTAATTGTTAACGATCTGCGCCAGTTCGGTTTCGTACAGGAGTACGACAGCGGCATGCTTGGAATCACCAATAGCGGACAAAAAGCGCTGGAGGGATTTGCAAAAAGAGTCTATGACCGCAAATTCACACCCGAAATGCTTGGTGTGTACAGAGGAGAGCATGCGAGGCCGAAAATAGAAGAGGCCGAAAAGAAAGAGTTGCAGCAAACGCGCCTTTTCTGAGCAGACATCGTTTTCATACGGAATTTAAAAATCATGCCTACTTTGTTGTGATCATTTTTATGATGCAGGCGGATAAGAAAGTATTGGAATCACCAACATTCATTATGGAAATAAAGGAATATGTTAAGGATATTATTTGTGACGGTAGGATTTGTGCTGTTGCTGACAGCTCCGGAAAGGGTTTCAGCACAGCAGGATGGCGAGGGATTTGTACGAGCGGTAAGTGATGATGTATCGATCCGGATCGGGGGTACGTTTCAGCCGAGGGTGACCTATGCTTCGGATATTGATGCCGCGGGAGAACGTCATGACCGTGCGGGTTTCGGCATTCGCAGAATGAGGCTTCGAATTTCAGCAGACTTCGGAGAACGACTCGGGCTTTTCCTTCAGATGGAAGGTTCCGGTGCCACTGTAACCTGGCTGGATCTCCGCGGGGAGTACCGGGTGGATGAGCGTCTGACACTGCGGACAGGCAGGCTTGTTGGAGCTCAGCCACGCGCATATGCCCGAACCAGTCATGCCAACATCGATGCCATTGATCGTCCGGCAATATCCGATATGTGGGCGCGCATGACCATTGGCTGCGTTGGACGTGATTACGGAATTGAAGCGTTATGGAGTACGCCATCATGGGAGCTGCGAGGGTTTCTGCACAATGGCTACAACCGGTGGAATTACAGTGCCGGCATCAGCCGTGACCCGGCTACCGGCGGAATCGAAACCGATGGTTTTGCCTTCAGTGCTGCTGCAACTCACTGGCCGGATGGACGTGACCGGCTGGAGGTGGGGGCTTATGCGAGTGTCAGTACGGCCAAGAACGAACTGACAGAGATTGCACAGATCGGACGGAATTACGTATCCTACTCCGCTCACGCCTACTGGGGTCCTCTGGCCGGTGATCAGACGATCCGCCTCAAAACGGATATCATTGGCATCAGCTATCAGGAGGTTGCGCCATGGGATATTGAGAACTACATCGGTGCATCCCTGTTCAGCGGCTTTCTTGTGGCTCCTCACATCGAATTGTTTGCCATGGGTGAATACTGGCACGGTGATGGTGGCGGGCAGAATGGAACCAGCCAGGTTTTTGCGACTGTGGGCGGCTCCTGGAGCCTGAGTGCGCTGCTTGGACGTCCGTTTGTTCATAACCGCATCATGCTGGCCTACAGCCTGCGCTCGATGGAAACCGACTCGGTTGATTTTGATGAACCGGCGCATGTGGTCATGATGCAGATGCAGTTCTACTTCTGATCCTGACCGGTATTTTGATTCCCGCCATCTCGCCGCTTGGCTTAAAACGTTTGTCGTCCGGCGAAGGCACGCGTCAAAGTCGCATCATCAATAAACTCCAGATCGGTTCCCATGGGAATGCCGTGCGCTATGCGTGTGACATTGACCCCCATGGGGTGCACGAGCTTGTTGATATAGTAGCCTGTCGCTTCCCCCTCTGCATCGGGATTCAGTGCCAGTATGAGTTCGCGAATCTGTTCCCCGTCCCGAATCCGCTGGATCAATTCATTGATGCGCAGTTCGCCGGGACCGATATTCTGAAGCGGTGAAATCACCCCGCCCAGGACATGGTAGCGTCCGTTGAATTCCTTGGTGCGTTCAATCACATAGACATCCTTCGGCTCCTCAACCACACAGACAACGCCCGTCTTTCGCTTATCAGATTGGCAAACCGGACAGGGGTCACGATCGGTTATATTGTAACAGGTCGAGCAGTACCTGATATTCTTCTTCAAATCCGAGATGGCGCGTGAAAGGCGAAAAACCTGTTCATCATTTTGCTTCAAAAGGAACATTGCAATGCGCTGAGCCGATTTTCTTCCCATGCCCGGCAAGCGGGCCAGTTGCTCTACGGCTTGTTCAAGAGTTTCTGAGATAAGCTGCATTATAATACTGATAGATAATGAGTTGAATCCTGGTTTCCGGGCTGCGTTACTTCATTCCAAAGTTTCCAAGATCCAATCCACCGGGAAGCATGCCCTTGGTGATTTCCGCCATTTTTTCCTGTGATGCCTCCTCTGCTTTTCTAATCGCCTGGTTGATACCGGCAACGATCAGGTCTTCGAGCATTTCGGTATCGTTGGGATCGACGATGTCTCTGTCCAGCTTGATGGAGGTGACTTCCCTGTTTCCATTTGCAGTCACCCTGACCATTCCGCCGCCGGCTTCGGCCTCCACTTCAATGTGGTTAAGCTGCTCCTTGACTTCCTCCATTTTCTTTTGAAAATCAGTCAATTTTCCAAACATATCTGCCATATTCATAAGTTATCTCCTTCCATTTCGGATATTAATATTCGAGTTCAGCGCCGAACAGGTTCACGATTTTCTGAAGTTTGGGGTCCTTTTCCTGGAGCCTTGAGAAGTATTCATAAGGATCGTGGATGGCGTCGGTCCGATTTTTTTGTTCGACCAGTTTGGATGTAAAACGCAAAGCATATCCGAAATGTTCTTTGACCGTATCACATAATTTGCGCTGCTGCTCCCTGATGATGTCCGAAGTAAAGCTGTCGTTGCACTCCAAAGTGACAATGTCTTTTTTCAGGTTTACCGGACGGGTTTTCTGAATGGAAAAGTAGAGCATGGAACTTGTCGTAGCCTGAAGCTTTTCAAGGTATTCGGGCCACATCATGTTGAGATCGTCAAGTGTATCCGGCTTCCTGAATGTTTTCTTTGGTGCCGTGTCCCCATTCTTATCCTTTGCAGGGTCTTTTTCCCCGAGTTTCCGTGGTTTGGGTGACAATGCAAGATTACCGCGCACCTCGCGATCTGCATCACCGGATGACTTGTCGGGAAGCGTGACAGCGGTCAAGTGATTGCGGGTGCGCCGGAGCGTAGGAGTGCCGAAGATATCAGGCTCGTCGTGAACTCCAGCAGTTGTGCTGTCGGACGGTGCGTTTTCCGGAGAGCGGGGGCTGGAGGAAGGTGACGAACGCGGAGCGGATGGTCCGCCCGGGACAGCTTGTTCAGATGCCGGAGTATTTTGCCTGGATGGTGCAGCAGAATGCCCGGGTGCCGGAGTACCTTTTCCGGGTGCGTCAGCGGCTTGCATTGATGGGTCAGCAGCTTGCTTCGGTGGGTCAGCAGCTTGCTTCGGTGGGTCAGCAGCTTGCTTCGGTGGATCAGCAGCTTGTTTCGGTGGTGCAGGTTCCTGTGACGCCACCCCTGTTTGCTGTCCCATTTTCTGTTCAAGGGCTTCCAGCTTCAGCAAGAGCGTTTCCAGGCCGTCGCTTCGTGTCATGTGAAACAGCTTGAGCAGTGTGATTTCCAGGTGGATGCGTGGCTGCTGCGCATTTCGTATGGAAAATTCGGCATCATGGACGATATGCATCATTCGCATCAGATCGTCCTCGGAAAAGGATGTCGACATTTCCTGAAACCTTTCTTTTGTTTCTTTGGTGGCCTCGATGAGGTAGAAATTCTGCATATCTTTGGCCAGGTATAGATTGCGGAAATGTTCAGTAAGAGAAGCGAGAAACTCCTGAATGTCATTTCCGATATGAAGCAGATTGTGCAGCAGTGCCATGCCCGCCCGGGCATCCTTCCTTACAAGCGCATCGGTGAGTTCGAACATGCGCTCGGAACTGACGATATTGAGGGCTCTGTGAAGTTCATCATAGGTGATGGCAGTTCCGCAAAAAGCGACCGCCTGGTCCAGTATGCCCAGAGCATCCCTTAGAGCGCCATCCGCTTTCTTTGCGATCACATGGAGCGACTCCCTGTCGATGGTGATATTCTCCTTTTGAGAGATCATCTCCAGCCTGGCCACAATCTCATCAACCGTGATCCGCCGGAAGTCGAAACGCTGGCACCGTGACAGGATCGTCGGGAGAATGCGGTGGGGCTCAGTTGTTGCAAAGATGAAGATGACATGAGCGGGCGGCTCTTCCAGGGTTTTAAGCAGTGCATTGAATGCCGCTTTTGAGAGCATGTGAATCTCATCGATGATATACACCTTGTAACGGCCGCTTTGCGGTGGAATGCGCACCCGCTCCCGCAGGCTTCGCACATCATCGACGCTGTTGTTTGACGCTGCGTCGATCTCGATAATATTCAACGTGTTGTTGAGGTTCTCCCCGTCCACATCCATGTCCACATTGTTGATGGTGCGCGCCAGAACACGCGCCATCGTGGTTTTACCAACACCGCGCGGGCCGCAAAACAGGTACGCATGACTCAGACGGTTTTTTTCAATGGCGTTCCTGAGTGTATTGCTGACGTGTTCCTGCGAGACAATATCTTCAAAGGTCTGCGGGCGATAGGCGCGGGTAAGGGCTTTGTAGTTGGAGGACATTTCTGTTGGCGAAAGGGACAAATTTCGGGTTCTTGTAAAGGTAACAAAATGAGCGCTCCGTATCCAGAAAAGTCGCAGACTGTTCGGGGTGGATATGGCCGGCGCCCGGACTTCGGGATCTGCCCTGCCCCCCGGCTGGCCCCGGTCGGAATTGCTCCCCCTGCTCAGCTCATGACCATCTCGATTTCCTGGCGGATTTTGGGGACCGTGGTCAGGTTTTCGTATCCGTCCTCGCGCACGACCACATTGTCCTCGATGCGTATTCCGCCGAAATCAAACAGTTCCCGCAGCCGTTTGGCGTTCAGGTAACCGGAGACGTTTTTGTCAGCCAGGGCCGGCTCCAGCAGCGCCGGGATGAAATAGAGTCCGGGTTCGATGGTCAGCACCATGCCGGCCTCGAAGATGCGCCGTGCGCGGAGGAACCGGAGGCCCGGGCGGTCAATCTTCTCCGTGCCCTTGG
>SLKA01000007.1 GCA_007134845.1 Balneolales bacterium | reverse complement strand
TGCTGCCGATGTACTTCCTGATCGGGATCTGGGGAGGGCCCCGGCGCGAATATGCCGCCATCAAGTTCTTCATCTACACCTTCGTGGGCGGAGTGTTGATGCTGCTGGTCATGCTTGGACTGTACTTCAGCGTGGCCTACACCAACGGAGCCGGCGAGCAGGTCCATACCTTCAACCTGCTGCACATGATGAACCCGGCAAACTATGTGGAAGGATCGATCTTCTACGGAATGGATACGACCTGGCGCTACGTTGCCTGGGTGGCCCTGTTCATCAGCTTTGCCATCAAGGTGCCGCTCTTCCCGTTCCACACATGGCTTCCCGATGCGCACGTCGAGGCACCCACCCCAATCAGTGTGATCCTGGCCGGTGTCTTGCTGAAGCTCGGCACCTACGGCATGTTGCGGATCTTGTTTCCGATTCTGCCCGACGCCACCGTTTTCTTCATGTATCTGATGGCATCCCTCGGGATGATCAGCATCATCTACGGAGCGCTCTGCGCCATGGCACAGGATGACTTCAAGAAACTGATCGCCTATTCATCCATCAGTCACATGGGAATCGTGATGCTGGGCATGGCATCGCTGACCAACCAGGGCACTGTTGGCGCTGTACTGCAGATGTTCAACCACGGAACCATCACTGCCATGCTCTTCCTAATCGTCGGTGTGCTTTACGACCGCACCCACAAGCGTGGCCTGTACGATTTCGGCGGCATCGCGAACCAGATGCCGAAATATACCGGTATCGCCATGGTTGCCATGTTTGCAGCGCTCGGATTGCCGGGACTCAGCGGTTTTGTGAGTGAGCTGTTCTCCTTCCTCGGAGCCTTCGACTCATTCCGCTGGATCACAATAATATCGGTGACCGGCATCATCTTCACGGCTGCCTATATCCTCTGGACCATTCAGCGTGTATTTCTGGGTGAGCTGGGCGATGAGCATAAGACGCTTGCCGACCTGACCGGCCGCGAGATGCTGATGTTCATTCCGCTTTTGCTCATTGTAATCTTTCTGGGCGTCTATCCCGGTCCTGCCATCGAGCTGATGAATACGTCACTGAGCCATCTGGTTGATTTCGTAAACATGGCCGGACGCTGATTTTGAATTATTCAAGGTTTTAAAAAACTCAAGGTTTTCGTTAATCCGAACATAGTATGGCTGAACACATCATTGAAAGTATTTACCGATTTCTTCCGGAGATAGCCCTCACGGTGACACTGGTGGCGGCCATTGTTGCCGATCTGATCCTGAAGGAGCGCAACCGCAACGTTGCCTGGGTTGTGCTTGCGGGGCTGGCTGTAACCGCGGTTCTTGTAGCCGGCCAATCCGGCTGGAATGTTTCCATTTTCAGCGATATGGTGGCGGTGGATCCGTTTGCGGTCTTCTTCAAGGCCGTTCTGCTGGCAGCCGGATTGCTGATTGTGCTTTTCTCGATAAAAAGCCGGGAACTGGAACACAACAGCACCAGCATCGGCGAATATTACATGCTTGTCACAGGCGTGATCTTCGGAATGTTCCTTATGGTCGGTGCAACCAATCTGCTGCTGATGTATCTGGCATTTGAGCTGACCAGCATCAGCTCCTATGTGTTGGCTGGGTTCACAAAGTCCTTGCGGAAGTCAGCTGAAGCATCCATGAAATACATCATTTTTGGCGCGGTATCTTCCGGATTCCTGATTTACGGGATCTCACTTCTGGTCGGTATTACCGGTGCGATTGATATTTACGGCGTCCGGGATGCGCTTCAGGCGGGTGTGGAGCAAACATCAGCGCTGTATGTTTCGGTGATCATGATCATTGTCGGCTTCAGCTACAAGATCACGGTAGTGCCGTTCCATTTCTGGGCTCCTGATGTGTATGAGGGGGCTCCGGTGACCATTACGGCCTTTTTGGCAACCGCATCAAAAGTAGCCGGATTCGCGATGATGATCCGCTTTTTCCGGATATCCTTCATGGAGTCGGGCGCGTTGAGCACAGCCGGTTTTGAAGGTGTTGTGGCGGTCCTGCCCTGGAGCATGATCCTTGCAGTTCTGGCTGCCGTTACGATGCTGGCCGCAAACCTGATGGCGCTCTGGCAGGAGAATATCAAGCGGCTGCTCGCATACTCCAGTATTGCTCACGCCGGTTTTATTCTCATGGGATTAGCGCTGGCAACCGATGAAGGCATTAGCGCCATGATGATCTATCTAACGATCTACCTCTTCATGAATCTCGGTGCATTCTATGTGGCCATGCTGGTGGCTAACAAACTGGACACCGAGCTGATTGCCGATTATGAGGGGCTGGGACACCGGGCACCTTTTCTCGGAGTCTCCATGGCCATATTTCTCATTGCTCTGGCCGGTTTTCCGCCCACGGCCGGATTTATTGCCAAAGTTTATATCTTCGGTGCGACCATAAGCGCCGGAATGATCTGGCTTGTGGCTATCGCCGGACTCGCGACGGTTGTCTCCCTGTTTTACTATATACGGGTGGTGCGCAACATGTTTTTAGTAGAACCCACGGAATCCCAGGGTCCGGTTTCCTTCGATGCGGCTTCCTTGATCATACTGGTGCTGCTTTTAATCCCGGTGCTGCTGCTGGGGGTATATTTCTCACCGCTTGTCGGTTGGGCGAAAAATGCGGTAACCATGTTCGGAATGTGATGCACTTAATAGCCTGACAGGCCGTTTTACAAGGAAACGCACACAATGATGATTTCATAAAATACCCATATCAAGAATAATTTCTTACCGTTAAGAATCCATTCTGTTGTAAATTATTCGTATAATAACCTCACTATTTCCCCTTGATTCACTATAAAAAGGCAAGATTATGGCACAGGCAAATGGACAAGGAACCAATCAATCATCCGGTATGAAAGACGAATTGCAGGAGATTCTAAACCAGGCCGAAGTAGATTTTGACCGGTCTCAGCAGGAATTGTATCGCCCATCAACGGATGTCGTACTTTATTCGGCATGTTTCTTTGCCCGTCGCGCGCTGCATCACTACCTGTATTATTATTACAAGAAATTTGATGGCCCCGGGGCTGACAAATCACCGCACGAACTGACTATTCAGGAGATGGCCGATTTTTGTGTAAAACATGACAATCGCATCGAAAAAATCGATTTTGAGGGAATGCACTGCAGCAAGTCGGATGTCCTTGAAGACGAGGAAGTTTTCTTTTGCAATGATGTCGGCAAGGTAACCAGCTGCAAGAGTCTTGCCGAACAGATGCGGGAAGTCGTATACAGCTGATGTCAAGCTGTTGGATCGGAATCTCGCCAGAATAAGGGCAGAGAATTACAAAATCCTGTAATGATTACAGAATTTCGATGAGCTCAACTTCAAAAATAAGGGTTGCCCCCGGGTGGATATTGCTGTTCGGGGGAGGGAAGTTGCCGTATGCCAGTTCTGCCGGAATAACCAGTTCATAAATAGCGCCTTCCTGCATGAGCATAACTCCTTCTGCAAAACCCGCTATCACCATATTTACAGAAAATTCCAGGGGTTCATCGCGCTCATATGAGCTGTCAATTACATCTCCGCTGACGAGTGAGGCTGTATAATGAGCACGTACCTCTGAATCTGATTCAGGTGTGTCGCCTTCGCCTTCTTCCAGAACACGGTACATCAGACCGCTTTGCGTGATAGTAACATCATCGTGCTGAGCATATTCTTCCAGAAATTCAAGATCAGCCGTGTTGTCGAAATCAAATTCTTCTTGTTGCATACAGCCGCTCAGAAAAAACAGAAGGAGAAAGGATGGGATAATATAATTATACGTCATGGCGATGATAATTTAAGATAGTGGCAGCGCCGGCAATCCCGGCAAAGGGTCTTTGTCTTTTCGTAAAAATAGGTAACGCTTCTTGATTGTCAAATAGTGCATTTGCTTGTTCCGGGTCAAATCAACCTCAATTTATTAATTTCCTGAAATCTGTTATTTTTAGGGATGATCTGATAACATATTGTTCCGGGCTCCGTATCTGTGCGCTACCTGACGGGTTGTTTGTCAATATTCACCGGGACGCTGTTTCAAGGGTTCCTATTTTAATAATTATGTCATACGGATTGAATCCATGTCAAAACGAAATGTAATTCTACATGGACTGTTGGTTTGCATTGTTCTTGCTGTCAGTGTTCAGCAGGTGGATGGAATGGCAACATGTGGCATGAGATCGATTAGCGCGGCTAATGACAGCGTAACGACAGAGGGCAGGGTGTCAGACACCATAGCGACGGACAGCTTGGCGACAGAGGGCATGGCGACGGATAGCCTTGTGTCAGACAGCATGACGACAGACACCATAGCGACGGGCAGCATGGCGACAAGAGAGAATCCGTCTGATACGGTCTCCGTGTGGTCAATTTCACCCACCACGCAGCCTTTATTTGCCCTTCCGGACATGCGGATCGAAGTGAATATCAGCAGACGTGAACTCTATGTACTGAGCGGCAGGGAAAAGGTGGCTACCTACCCGGTTGCAGTGGGAAAACCGGATTGGCCAACCCGTACCGGCAGCTGGGGGATATATGAGGTGGTCTGGAACCCATGGTGGCATCCGCCCGAGGAGGAGTGGGCATGGTATCATGCCATCATGGCACCGGGAGATCCGGATAACCCGCTGGGAAGGGCTCAGCTTATTTACGATGCACCACGATCCATTCACGGAACCATTGAGCCATCATCGATAGGTAAAGCAGCATCTCATGGGTCCATCCGGGTGACCAATGATGTGGCAAAAAAGCTTGCACGCCAGGTGATGGAGTCTACCGGGATTGTTTATGATGAGGAATGGTATGAAGCGGTTCATGGTGACCGGAGCAGGAATGTGCGTATTCATCTCAGTGAAAGAATACCGATCCGGGTTTACAATGAAAGATAGCGTCCCTGGAAATCCCATATTTTGAAATCGACGTACCTTCCTAATTATCTCAAGCCGCCGCTTTTCATTGAAGCGGAAAAAAAGTAAGCGATAAACGCTGTGATATCCGTTATCAAAACAGTGCAGGAAAAATATTTTTTTTTAAAATGAGAGCGTAGTCCGGAGCAGTACTATCGCTAACGTTGACCATGTGCAGCTGATGATGAAATGGCGTAGCAGTTCAAACAGGGATTATACAGGTGGACCGGAATGGATCCTCCAGGATAAGGAATTCGTTCCGGCATACCTGAAACTCTATGAAGAGGATCGTACTGTTTTTGTCACACGCATGGAGACGGCGCTTAAGCTGCTGGATGGATGTTCTGTCTGTCCACACGACTGCGGTGTGAACAGGCTGGATAATCATCATGGAATATGCAGGTCGGGGCGGTATGCTGCTGTGTGCAGTGCATTCCCGCATCGGGGAGAGGAAGACGGCTTGCGGGGATGGGCGGGGTCCGGAACTATTTTTTTTTCATATTGCAATCTTAAATGTGTCTTTTGCCAAAACCACGAATTGTCGTGGCGGGGACAGGGTTCTCTGCATGATGCCGGTGAGCTGGCCCGGATAATGCTCTCACTACAGGAACAAGGCTGCCATAACATCAATTTTGTGACTCCCGAGCATGTGGTTCCCCAGCTCATGGAAGCCATCCCGATAGCAATTGAACTGGGGCTGCGGATTCCTATTGTCTATAATACAAGCGGCTACGACTCCATGGATTCCATGAAGCTTATGGATGGCATTGTGGATATTTACATGCCGGATTTCAAGTTCTGGGATGCAGAGAAATCGCGTCTATACCTGGGAGCTGAAAACTATCCTGAGGTTGCCCGTAATATTATAACAGAGATGCAGAGGCAGGTCGGTCCGCTGTATTTCGATGAACATGGTCTGGCAAAACGCGGGCTTCTGGTGCGTCACCTTGTGATGCCTGGTGAAACTGCGGATTCACGGAACATATTCCGTTTTATTGCAAAAGAAATATCCGGTGATACATGGATCAATATTATGGACCAGTATCACCCGGATGGAATGGTTCTGAAAAGACCGGAAAAGTACAAACATATCAACAGGTCAATTTCGAGGGATGAATACAGCGAAGCGTATCAGGCCGCCCGCGAGGAAGGGCTCTACCGTTTCGATACCCGAGGGTGAAGGTGCAGACAGGCGGGGCGTTAACGGTATGAAAGATTAGCTATCGCAAATGAGTGTCAGCCGGAATCCGAAAATCGGGAATGACTGGAAATTACCGGAAATGACCGGTACGACCCGTTGCAAACCTGGATTTTTCAGGGAAGCCTGGTGGTCCGGATCTCTTGTCTGTCTGCTGGTTCAGGGGGTAACTGGATGATTTCCTGCACAGATTTGCTGATGTACATGATATCATACATCAACGTATCGGCTATAATGGTGGTATCTGCTGATACCATATAGATAAAGTCATATACACCGATCGAATCGGGAACGGCAGGCGGTCTTGGGTTGAAGGAAAAAGCGTCACGGTCGTAATTCCACATCTGAAATGTAAATCCTTCATGATCCCGTTCAAAACGCAGACTGAACGGCAAATCGGTATAATTTCTGTTCACGGATTCCAGCAGGTCGGAAATAATGGAGCTCTGAACAAGTTCGATCTGACGTTCCTGGATCTCCGTTTCGGTGAGTGTATCGGCAAAATCCGGATAGAAATAATCAGGTGTCAGTTCATTGCTGGCATCCCTTCGCTGCTCCTGAATACCCCAGGATCTCATAATTTCAGCAAGCTCGCGGGAGGGCTGCTCTACGATATACACATTTAGGGACGGGTAGACCACAACAATATCATCCCTGCCGAATCCGATGTTGCTGACATCGATAATTTCAATGCGCTCTACCTGGTCAACATCTTCGGCTATCAGAAAATCATTGAGGATAAGTTCAATGGAAGCCCGGTCGGTAATTTCTGCAATATTCCGGAAAATCTGCGACACTTCCGGCTCGGCTACAGTTGGCCTGTCTTGACCTGCGGAAGAAAAGGCCGGTAAAATCAGGAGCAGTAGCAGGGAAAAGATCTGTATTCTGATAAGTTTGTTCACTTATATTTCTCTCCAGATTTGGTGATACCTTCTGGCTTCATCCATGTTGCCGTTTCGCCGGTGCAGGTCGGTAAGCAGGCTGTAAAGTGCTCTGCGATCCTGCTCGTTCAGGGTGTTTTTCTCCTCTTCCGCCAGAATTGCATATTTGATGGATTCAGAGACATTGTTACTGAGAATATTGGCAATCTGAAGGTTGGCTCTGGCCCTGTTGCGCCAATTGATTTTTGAGCTTTGCATGAAGTACTTGAGTGCATTTCGTCTGTCCTGCTCAGCAAGGTAGCTTTGTCCGATATTAAAGCATATCAAGCCATAGTCATTGAAGTAGCGCATATAGTCCGGGTCAGAAGGATAGCCGTCTTCGTTGGTTTCGGACCGTTTGACCAGCTGAAGGAGCCGCTCTGCGCCCTGGTCTTCCTTGCCGTTCTGGTATTGCACAACGCCAAGCCTCCAGTCGATCTCATCATGTGCCGAACGGGACCGCAAGGTGCCCAAGAGTTTGGAAAAACGCCTCTCAGCCTCCTCGAGCCGTCCCTGATTAACAAGTTCATTGATAATATATTCCCGCTCCAAACTGGCGCGGATGTTGCCTCTGTCCCAGTTGATGAAATCAATTTCGCTTTGAACAGATTGTTTGTCCTCTTCAGTGAGGGCAAGTGCCATGGCTTCATCAAACACATCCAGGGTGGTTGGTGTATCGTAAAGATGGAGGTGCGATACGCCTTTGTAGTAAGTATAGATGAAAAGGTTGGTGGAGTCACGACGGCTCATGGCACCATGCTGGTCATAGTAGTCGGTCATCGTAACAACATCCCGCAATGTACGGATTGCACGGTCGAAGTTGTCTGCAGCTATCTTGTAATTTTCAATGCTGAAGTAGTTTTCTGCAAGAGCGTAGTATACTACATGTTCACCTTTATCAAGACGGATGAGCTTTTCCAGTACATCGATTGCCTTTTTGTGCTCCTGCTGCTCATTCAGTCTGGATGCCTTGATCCCGTAGAGTTGACCGAGCCAAAGCCTGACTTCGCTGTCGAAGGGGTTCAGCTTCAGGGCTTCTTCAAAGCTTCTGATAGCCTGATCGACCAGCCGGCCGTATTCTTGCAGCATCTGATCATCTTCAGTATCAGTTGTGCGCTGAAGTGCATCAATGTCGCGAATGTGCTCCGCAGCTTCATTGAATGCCTCGATAGCTTCCAGATTATCCTGTTCGGAAACATCATGTTTATCGGCCTGATCCAGTTCAAGGTAGTACCATATGGTGTCACTTTCAGCACGGTAAGCCTGGGCCTGTTCCTTGAGGCGTTCTGCTTTTATCTCTTCATCAAGGGAGACAAAAGATTTTTCAGCCAGTTTTTGCGCTTCCGCAGCGATGAGACTGTCCACTCCGGCCGGCACAGTTACCCGTGGCTCGCTTTTCTCCACAGCCGTTCGGGTCGGCGAGCAGGCAAAAGCCAGGAGTGAAATCAGAACAAATAATGAAAAGTTGAAGAATTTCATATTCCGGTAGCGATTGTTAAATTACAATGGGTTACATTTCAATGCTGTTCCACCAGCTGAGGAAAATTTGATAGAACTGTTCCGTGTGCTCCCTGCTTGCATCTCTCATTTCGGAGTCCACTTCCGCAATCTCTTCATCCTGGAATCCTACCTGACCAACACGCAGGTAATTGGATTCCTGCTGGAAACCGCGATCAATCAGATAGACGGCATTATTGCCCTGTACAAGGACAATGTGAACTTCCTTGAGCTCTTCCCTGGTCATCAGCAGCAACATGTATTCACGATCTCCAACATAGAAGGAAGTTCTTGAAGTAAGATAGTTGTCATCCCAACGGCCGTCAGTCATCAATCTGCGGACGGCGACAGGCAGCTCGGCCTCGTTTTGCTTCATCCAGTCTGCAAGCGGAAAATAGAGGGTGCCAATGTCGGAGTAATCGGCTCCGAAATCATCCAGACTCCTGATATCCACTTCTGCTGGTCCGGTCTCTTCATCTCTGGCACGGGGCCCGCCGAGCAGGCTGCCAGCCTCTCCGTTATCGGAAATGCCTCTGCGTCCGATAGCGATATCAGTACGGTCATCCATGCCGATCCGTGGTCCAAGATCATCACCGAAACCGGATCTTCGTGCAGCGATTCCGGACAGATCACCTCTTGAAAGTGTGCGTGACCGGTCGCGCAGAGCGATATCGGTATCATCCATGGCAAGTCCCGGGGAGTCGTCCGTGTCCGGTGTCCGTTCTGTCAGTGACTCCGGCGCCCGGGTATCGGGATCGGTCAACCGGAAACCATCGGGAAGTATATCGCTGATATCGACACGAGCCGGAACACGCTCCTCCGCCTCCGCTTCCAGGACGGGTTCTTCCTCAACTTCAGGCTCCTCGGCCCGGGGTTCCTCAATCTGCGGTTCGTCAACGGGCGGCTGAAATCGGGTCAGGTTGATCTGTGCCAGCTGTCTCATCTCTATCTGAGTGGTATCCGGGTCCGATATGGATGATGAAATCATTATAAAATAAGCGATTGCGCAGAATGCAACCGTAAACAGCAGGGAGTATATGCCCTTGGAGGGATCCTTTTTTTTCGGAGGAATAATCATCTAAAGCGACATCGATTTAACATTGATGTTTTTGAGGATGCCTAGACGATCGCAAAGATCCATTACGTCGATGAGTCTTTGCATCGTTACGTCTTCATGAGGTTCTATCAGGGCTACCGGTGATTCTCCTTCATCTATAAGATGCTGATTCAGGTCCCGCAGCACCAACTCCAGTGTTTGCAAGCTTTGATATTCCCCCCAGAAGGTGGAGGTTTGGTAATCAGACAGACGGTAGGTATTGTCAGGATCGATATTGATCACAATCAATGACATTTCGCTTTCTTCGGTGGCTTCCTGCTCATCAGGATCCGAGGAGGGCAGGTCGATATGCGACCGCACTGTTATGTCACTGATAATGACAAAGCCGAACAGAATGATCAGGCCGATATCAATAAACCGGATAAGAAACGAGCTATTTCTCATAATTTAATTTCCAAGTAATCTGACGTCAATGGCTTTGCTGATATTCAGGTCATCACAGATCTCCGCTACCTGAATCGTATATTTAGCTCTGGTATCATAATTGGCTCTGATTCGAACTTTTGCCAGGTCACCGAACCTGTTCTGGTGATTTTGGATATATCTGCGAAGCTGGACCGTATCCTGCAGATGTACATTATCACGTTCATCTATGAAATCACCGTCTGAAGTTATTCCGATATAAAGCACGACCTCGGGTCCGGTAGGCGGCATCTCGGTTTCGCTGCTGGAAGGCAGTATGATCATGGAATCCTCATCCAGGTCCGAGATTACAATGAATCCGAACAGAAGAATGAGAACAACATCAACAAATCGTAATAGGAATCGGCCTCTTTTCATTCGTTCACCACGTTATTCTTGTCCGACAGCCTGAAATGCTTTTCCGAGATCCGAGTCCTTAACCTTGACATCAACAGCGTTGAAGCCAGGTTCTTTTCCAAGCGTGAAGTCCATGTTGATTTCACCGTGTTCATTTGTACTCCCGGTTGCCATTTTATTATTGTTGTCGAACATTCCACCACCCATCGTAACCCGGAATGTAACTGGAATACCGCTCACCGGATTGCCAAACCTGTCCTGAATCAACACTTTAACAGGTTTTGGCAGTTTCTTGCCTGTCGGGTAAGCCTGAAGATTATTATGTATTTCCAGATTTGCGGGTTCATTCGGGATGATGTTTATTTTAAGTTCGTTTTTTATGTTTTGAAAATCAGGGTTCTGGCAGCGTATGACAGCCTTCAGGATCCCGATTTTTTTTCCGGCTTTCAGGTCGAAACGTGCAATGCCGTTATCATCTGTTTTTAAAACCGCTTTTTCAAGTTGATTGTTTATTTCTCCGTTACCATTCAAAGTCACTTCAAGCAGGTGTCCGGACATCGGGCTTTTATCCGTTCCGATCAACTGAATGCCTATGTTCTTTTGCGTTTCAAATGCCTGTATTTCCTTTTCGAATTCTTTTATAATTAAGTGATCCGGTTTCGGCTTTGGCTCCGGCTTTGGCGTGACATCAGGTTGCTCCCGTGATTCGGCCGGGAAGCCGGGCTCATGGGTTAAAGTTTTTTTTTTTGATCCTCCACCGCTGCCAGGCTCTGTTCGGCATGAGAGCGGGTGGTCACGGGACGGTTTCCGGCGGCACCAGCCATGTCGATGTGATTCGAATTTTCACCCAGTTCAATCAAACGAAATCGAAGCTCATCGGCCTTGGATGACACACTTTCGAGGTGTCTTGCGAAATATCCTTCTGTTATGGTCGAGAAGAAATTAAGCGTAATGCTGACCACGAGGCCGAGCAGGGTGGACATCAGCGCAAGTCCCATACCTGCCAGGATGACATCTTTTTCCAGTGCACCGGATGAGAACACGATAAACATACCCCAGACAGTGCCCAAAAGTCCAAGTGCACCGGCCGTATCGGAAAGGAAGTCAATCCTGTTCTTGAAGGTGCTGTATTTGTGCTGCTCATTCGAGTGATAGTTGGATATCTCATCATGCAGGTAATCTGCATTTCTGTTGGTTATAAAGACATTGAGCAGCTTTGCCATAAGCCTTGAAAGCATATGGTCGGGTTCATTGGATACCTTTATTCTGATGTCCTTGATGGTCAACTGCTGGAATCCGGTCTCCTGCAGGCTACTGTTAAGCTTTTTGTCGCTGAACAATTCAAATACCTTGAGACTGATGAGAAAAATTCCGACGATTAGTACGCCAAATATTGGATACTGCATGATGCCGGCTTGCCCTATCAGGTCCCAAAGATTGGCAGAGGAAATACCGGACATCCCCTGCAGGCCTTCCATACCGGTGGCCGCGGCATTTTGATCGTTTCCCTGAGCATGGGCGGCGAATGGAATGACTGCTAAGAGAAATCCATGCACCAGGCGTAAGGCAACATATTTAAATTTTGTCATTTTGCTTATCGTTTATTTGTTTTTTAGAATTAATTCGATTCTGTCAGGATCAGATTGAATTTTCTCTATGTCCTTGGTGATGTCGATGGTGATATTACGGGTTATTTTCTGTACATACAGATAGCGTCTTCTTGTCTCCTGCCATGTGCCGGATTCACTCAACCAGTGTACATCGTATGTATAGAGTCCTGGAGCTATGATGGATCCGTCTTCGAGCCGCCAGTTCCATTCGATGATTTCAGGCAGATCTGACGCATCACTTATTTCGGCCATGACCTCACCGTTTCCGGAGTAAACCCTGAAAATCCATTCGCCTGCTGTGGCATTTGTCGCTTTCACAGGTTTTATTCTGGCTGTTTCAGGAGTTAGGACAATTACTTGTTGATCACCGAGCATTTCACGATTGACCGGCGTTGCATATTTGATGGAATCTGTTTCATCGGTCCGGTAAGTTACGGAAATCGGGACTTCGCGCCCGCTTTCATTTCGGAACTGATTTCGCAATCCGGCAGCACGTATCTGGGTGCCGTCTTCGATAACCAGTTCCATCTCATTATCTCTGTTTATAATGTGATCACGGATAAAATTGAGAGTCTGCCGATAATGGTCTGTAATCACCAGCTCTGGTTCTATGGATGCGGGAAGCGGTGCGGTATCAGGACGCCGGCCTCTGTATGGCATTCGGTAGTAATCCTGGCGGTTTTCCAGGCTGCCAACATCATATGCTGACAAGTGACCAAGATCTTCATCGGTAATGGTTGTTTTATCGACTTTTCTGGTGAGATTTACTTCCTTGTATTCCAGATGGTCGGTGGTGGATGTCAGTACTACGGCCGATGGGAGCTCTGCTGCTGTTCTTGTGCGCTTGATTTCAGGCACTGTAACTTCTGCGGTTCGTCTATGGGGCAGTGGCGGCACCCTGTTGAATTCATATACCAGGGAAAACATGTGGGAGCCGTATGTCTCCGATATGACATCGTTAAATGGCAGTTCAAAATGGTAATTCACACTTACGCCGCCGTAAACATGCATTTGGGCTTCAATATACCCCCTGTCAAATCGCATGTTCGTACCGGTTCTCGCATAGTACCCCTGAGTCGAGAACAGCTCCATGTGTACTCTTGTATCAAGATCATACCGCCCGTTGACAAGCTCAACTGTACCCTTGAAGTAATCATGGCTGTAACTCACGGCGCCGAATAATTCGAGGGGTTCATTCACGCCGTCACCTGAGAGCGATATATCGGGCTGATTAAGATTCCGTGCCCCTGCCGCCAGTTCAAGTCCCGATACAGGCCGGGCATAAATGCCTGCAGCAGAGTTGAATGCATTTCGGGAGTATCCATTCTGGAAGACGGGATCATTGAAATCAAAATCATCTGTGAAGTTATCGCGATTGTAGCCGAGGTGATAAAGCGAGGCGGTAAATCCGAGAGAAATCCGATGAAGCAGCCGGGCAGATACCGATCCGCTGAGCTGACTGCGGGTGAATAGCGTGCTGTTGAAATATTGGGCATGGACCCCGGCACCGAACCGGCTCCCGTATATGCCAGGAAGAGATGCAACGAAATAACCCTGATTAAAACCTGATTCCGAACCTTCAGAGAATCCGGCGTAGTGCGATTTGACCCCAATCGATACCTGAGGTCTCTGAAATGCGATAAGCGCTGGATTTGCCAGAATCGCCTTGCTGTCGAGCGAACCGGTAGCCGGCCCGCTGATGAAGTCCTGCGCGTTGACCGCAACACCGGTTGACAGAGTCAAAACGGCGAGTAATATGCAAAAGGAGATTCTCTGCATAATCAATTCATTACAATGCAAGTGTTACCGAACCGCGGCGAACAACGGTGCTGTTTGTTTCAATGATGTAGAGATAGATGCCGGGTTTTAACACGGTGCCGCTGCCATCACTTCCATTCCAGATAATTTCCGACCGGCCATGGGATCTGAGTGTGCGGATGCGCTTTCCGTTCATATCGAAGATTCGAACGATAAAATTTGCCCCCGCATCTGCTCTTGAAAAGTCAAAGGTGACAAAATCGTTGAAGCCATTGTTGTTGGGTGTGAATGGATTGGGTCCGACCCGAATGCCGTCGTCATTTACCGATGTTTCCTCACCCCCGCGTACAATCAGCGACTCTGTTTTGTTGTCATTTAAAACAACCAGCGCCTTTGTTTCAGCTGCTGCTGATTGCGGAGGACTGGGGAAGACCAGTGCAAGCATCATGACAGTAATGCCGTAAATGTGAAGCGATATTTTGTTCCTGTGTTTCATTGAAACAGGTGCTTATTCATTCGTATCGAGTTCGGACTGAATGGCTCTGTATCGTTCGATATCACCGGCGAGTTCGTATGCCAGCATCAGCCGCTCCTTGTGTATTGTATTGTCCGGTTCAAGAGAGAGCAGACGTTCATTGGCCTGCACCATGAGATCATAGTTTCCGGTTTCCAGATAGATGGATGAGAGTGTGGCCAGCACTTCAGGGTCAGACGGATTGACCCTGAGACAAAGAGTGTAAAATCTCTCGGCTGCATAAATCTCACCCATGTTGTTCAGTTCCGTGGCAAATTGTCTGAGGGCGTCGTAAGTAAATCCGGAGTCGACATACTTTGAAAAGTAGGAATCGGCATTTTCGACGTCATCTGTTTCCAGATATGCATAGGCGGCGACTTTCAGCAGATTCCGGTCTTGGGGATAGTGTTCCAGGTACCGCTCAGCGATACGTTTCGCCTGCTCAAACTGATCGTTTTTGAAGTATGACAATGCCAGATTAGTGCCGCAAAATCGTTGCATATGCTCGATGGAAACACACCTTGTAAATGCCTGCTGCGCATACTCATACTGCCCCAGGTTTTTGTGTGCTTCCCCTTTTAAAGGGTATTTTTCCCATCGGTCGGGATAAATTTGAATGGCTGCGTCAAGATAGGAGATGGTGGCTTCATACTGCCCGTGTTCCCAGGAGGCAGTGGCACTGTTGAATTCGTTGCGGTACCTGGTTTCGAGGATATGGTCTATCTGCTTTTGATACGTTGGGGCCGTTGCCAGTGCCAGGTTGAAGTACTCCATTGCTTTGGGGTAGTTCCTGTTTTCCGTCAGTATTCTGCCCATCAGATAATTGGCTTCCGGATCCGCCGGATTATCAGCCAGCGCTCTTTCAACATGCTCCGTGGCCGCACGCATATCGTTCCCACTCATAGCATGATTGAATTCCCTTTCCAGAGTGCTCTCACATGAGATAAATAGCAATAAGAATCCCAAAAGTAAAAACCTGGGTACCATCTGTAAATATTTGACGTGTTGAAAAAAGGAATGTGCTCTTGCGATACGGGGCGAACCTGACTGAGAAAGCTACTGTTTATCTGTTATATACGCAAGTTTAAAACGACATTAAAAGGATAATGAAACGCATTTTACAGATCAGGCCCGTTTTCTTCCCTCAATCAGTTTCTGAAAATTCCAGCCGGATGGCTGCTGGAAGTGGCGCAATCCGAACTCTGGCAGAATTGCAAGGAGATGGTCGAAAATCTCGGCCTGTATGTGTTCGTAGACCGCCCATTGCGTGCTGTTGGTAAATGTGTAAACTTCCAGAGGCAAACCCTGCGACGTCGGTTCATGCTGACGCACAAGTGTCAGCAACTCTTTATGTGTGTTGGGGTGTCGCTTAAGGTACTCATAAATGTAAATTCGGAATGTGCCGATATTCGTCAGCCAGCGCCCGTTTGTGGTGACTCCGGTTTTATTGAGATGCTTCTTGTTATACGTACTGACATCGGTCAGTTTATCGGTGATGTAGTCGTGCAACAGATAGGAATCTTTGAGGTGCTCCACCTCGCGAAGGGTCAGGAACCGGATGCTTTCGATGTCGATCAGCAGGGATCGCCTGATGCGACGGCCACCGCTTTCCTGCATGCCACGCCAGTTGAGAAAGCTGTGCTCCAGGAATTTATGGGTCGGAATCACCGCAATGGTCTTGTCCCAGTTCTGCACCCTGACATTGTTCAAAGCGATATCGATCACATCACCATCGGCTCCGAACTGCTGCATCTGGATCCAGTCACCAACCCGTATCACGTCGTTATTGGTCAGCTGAATACTGGCCACCAATGACAGCAGGGTGTCTCTGAAAACCAGCATGAAAATGGCGGTCATCGCACCGATACCGCTCAGGAAATACCAGGGCGACTGATTGGCTAGCTGAGCGATGATCAGGATTATAGCAATGATATATACCAGTACCTTGGCCAGCTGTA